>RFXV01000100.1 GCA_009921445.1 Flavobacteriia bacterium | reverse complement strand
TTTGCTTGGCGGAGAGTGAGGGATTCGAACCCTCGATACCCTTGAGAGGTATACACACTTTCCAGGCGTGCGCCTTCGACCACTCGGCCAACTCTCCTTTTAAAGGGGGCGCAAAGTACGGAATTTACAGGCTCATTTCTCCGCATATAGGACGGGCAAAACCTTCGCGGATCTCGTCGGAGCTGAGTCCAAGGCCGTGCAAATGCATGAGCTTGGCCCAGGCCGCTTCCAATAGGATGTCCCTTCCACTGACTATGCCCAATCTATCGAGTGCCTCACTGGTACCATACAGCCCATGCTGAACGGCGCCTGTGCGGCACTGGCTTACATTCACCAGAACCTTCCCCCGGTCGATGGCTTCCTTTAAGATTCCTAAAAAGTCGGGATCTGTGGGCAGATTTCCCGATCCAAAACTCTGCAGGACAAAACAGGCCATGTCGGTGGAATGAAGCTGATGGCGGAGCCATTCCAGTGAAAGGCCCGGTTGGATGCTCAGCACCCCCACAGAAGAAGAGAGTTCGGGATGATATCGGAAGCTTCCTTTTCGCTGGAGGATGGCCTCCGAACGGAATTTCAGTCGCACCCCCGATTCAGCCAGCTTCGGATAGTTCGGGCTGCGGAAGGCCTCAAAGTCTTCGGTATTCTCCTTGTGCACCCGATTGCCCCGGAAAAGGTCATATTCAAAATACACACCCACTTCGGGCACCACGGCCCGTCCATCCGCATTCTGTGCACAAGCGATCTCCAGAGCAGTCAGCAGATTTTCCTTGGCATCCGAACGAAGGACGCCGATCGGAAGCTGCGACCCGGTGAGCACCACGGGCTTTTGAAGATCTTCCAGCATGAAACTCAATGCCGCAGCGCTGTAGGCCATGGTATCCGAACCGTGCAAGACCACAAAGCCGTCGTAGCTGGAGTAGTGGTGGTGGATGAGTTCGCCCAGGGCCTGCCAGTGTGGTATACGCATGTCGCTGGAGTCCACCGGTCGGTCGAAACTGTGCAGATCGATGGTACAGTCGAGCTCATGGAGTTCCGGGATGCGCTGCATGAGAGCGTCCAGGCTGAAGGGCCGGAGCACACCCGTGGCTGGGTCGGGGACCATTCCAATGGTTCCGCCCGTATAGATCAACAGTACTTTTTTGCCCTCGCTCACAGATCGAAGAGTTTTCGGGCGTTGTCGGTCGTGCAGTCACGGAGTTCCTCTTCCTCCATTCCCATGATGAAAGCCGTCCGGGCAGCGATATAGGTCAGATAGGATGGCTCATTTCGCTTCCCCCGAAAAGGAACAGGAGACAAATAGGGCGCATCGGTTTCCAAGAGCAAACGATCGGCCGGCACGGCCTTCAGGCTGTTGTCAAGTCCGCCGTTCTTATAAGTGACCACTCCGCCAATGCCCAAATGGAGCCCAAATTCCAGACAGCGTTCGGCTTGTTCGGCCGTTCCGGTGAAGCAGTGCAGTGCACCCTTGAGTCCCTTTCCACTGAAATCGCTCAGCAATTCAAAGAGCGGATCGAAGGCCTCCCGGCAGTGAATAGAAACAGGCAGATCATCAGCGATGGCCCATTGGAACTGCAGACCAAGGGCCTCCATCTGCCAGTCCAGGGTGCTCTTGTCCCAATGCAGATCCAGCCCGATCTCGCCAACGGCCAAATAGTCGCTGTGGTGGCTGCGAAATTCGGATTCGATCTGGGGAAGCACCTCTTTCCAGTCTTCCTTCACAGAACAGGGATGCAGTCCCATCATGCCTCTGTAGAGTTCAGGACGGCTCTTCAGCAGCCCTCGCAGATTCTCTACGGAGGCCAGGTCCACATTGGGCAGGAGGATCTTTTGTACACCCTCGGCCAATGCACGAGCTTCTGCTTCTTCCAGGTCGTCATGGAAGTGCTGCAGATACAGGTGGCAGTGCGTGTCGATCATCCGTTGACCGCCTCTACTTCATCCACGAGGGTGGGAAGCATTTTTTGCAAAAGGTTCTTGATGCCTTGTTGAAGTGTGGCCGTGCTGGAGGGACAACCATTACAGGCGCCCTGAAGCAGGACTTTTACGGTTTTTTCCTCGTAGCCCACAAAGCTGATCTGTCCGCCATCAGAGGCCACAGCGGGGCTGACGTATTCATCCAAAAGATCGACGATGCGCCGCTCCACTTCGCCAAGGGACTCTGGGTCGGGCAGTTCCACCGAAGGGGAACCGACAGCTGCCACTTCCTCGTTCTCAGCTGCTGTCTCCACGGGCATCTGTGGATCGATCACGGCCTTTCCTTCTGTCAAATGGTCTCTGATGAATTCGCGCAGTTCGGCGGTGACTTCTTCCCAGTCGATGACATCGAATTTGGTCAGGGCAACGAAATTTCCGGAAATGAACACCTCCCGTATGAAGGGGAAATGAAAGAGTTGATAGGCGAGCGGGGAGGGACGCGCCTCTTCTATATTGCGGAATTCGAGTGCGTTCCCTTCGATCAGCAGTTTATTGGCAACGAACTTCATCACCGATGGATTCGGTGTGGATTCGGCGTATATCGAATAGGGCACTTTGGTGGTTTCCATGGAAAAAATCGAATATTTGACAAAGGTAACACCACAGCTATGGCGCTCATCCTTCCGGTTGAAGACAAGCTGCCCGAGATGGGCAGCGATTGTTTCTTAGCCCCCAACGCCACGGTCGTGGGGGATGTTCAGATGGGCGATCGCTGCAGCGTCTGGTTCAATGCCGTGGTGCGGGGTGATGTACACCAGATTCGCATAGGCGAGCAGGTGAACATTCAAGACAACGCCGTGATCCACTGCACCTATCAAAAAGCGCCTACCCACATTGGAAATTATGTGTCCATCGGGCATTCGGCTCTGGTGCACGGCTGCACCATTCACGACCATGTGCTCATCGGTATGGGAGCGATCGTCATGGACGGCTGTGTGGTGGAGTCCAACAGCATCATCGCGGCCGGTGCGGTGCTTCTCGAGGGAACCCATGTGAAAAGCGGCAGCCTGTATGCGGGCGTACCCGCAAAGTTTAGAAAGGAGGTGGATCAGCAGCAGATCGCAGGTGAGATCCAACGCATCGCGAACAACTATGTGAAATACGCGGGCTGGTTCAAAAAGGACGCTCCGGGTTAGACCCGAAGGCGGGCTTCTTCGAGCTGTAGATCTCCGCCAAAGAATCGCTGCGCGTTTTCGGCAAATGCAGCTGTGTGTTCTGATACCAGAAAGCGGTGGGCCGAGTGCCCATCGCTCTTCCTGGCAGTTCCTGTTATTTTCAAAGCCTCTTGGACCGCCTGGGCGGTCAGACCGGCGGAGTCGAGTACATCCACACGGCCTTGGTAATGGGCCTCCACTTCACTTTGCAGCAAGGGATAATGTGTGCAAGCGAGGATCAGGCAGTCGATGTCTTGTATTGTGGGATGACCCAGATAATGACGAAGTACCTCACGGCTGATCGGGCCATCGGCCAGTCCCTCCTCAACGATCGGTGCCAAAAGCGGCGTCTCCAGACACTTCACCTGCGCAGCGGGAAGCAAAGCGCTGATGCGGTCGGGATAGACCTGAGAGCGTATGGTGGCTTTTGTGCCGATCACCCCCACCCGTAAGTCCTGCTTCATTTTGGCCAACGAGCGTATGGCGGGGTTGATGACATCGATCACGGGAACGGATTCTCCGGCCAGTCTGCGCACCGCCTCTGAGGCTGTGGCAGAAGCCGAATTACAGGCGATCACCAAGACCTTGGCGCCCTGCTCCAAAAGGTGTTCAGCAATGCGCAGGCTGTACTGCTCGATGCTCTTTTGGCTCTTCTCACCATAGGGCATGTGCAGCGTATCTCCATAGTAGAGCAGGGCTTCATGGGGCAAGAGTTCATGGACGGAAGACGCCACGGTCAGGCCTCCGATACCAGAGTCAAAAATGCCAATGGGCCCTGAGCCGGAATTCACGCAGGCTTCGATCTAGATGCCAAGCTTCTGCTTGACCTGAGGCGTGATGTCGTTGCTGTTGTTGATGGCCAGGACAACGCCTTTGCTGTCCGAACTGTCCAGCACATAGTCGAATCCTTCTTCCACACAGACTTCCTGAATGGCCTTGTTGGCCTTCTCGATGATGGGCGTCAGCAGTTCTTCCTGCTTTTGCTGTAGGTCCATAGCGGCGTTCTGCTGGTAGGCCTCGATCCGCTGCTGCATGCCCTGGATCTCCTGCATCTTGTTGTCGCGGCTGAGCTTGGTCATTTGGGCCTCTTTTTCCTGAAAGTCGGTGACCAGGTTCATATACTCCTGTTGCATCTCCTGAAAATCGGTCTCCAGCTTTTGAGCGTAGGCCTCGATCTCTGTCTGTGCGGCCTGTGTTTCGGGCATGAGCTGCACCAACTGGTCCATGGCAATGTGTCCGATCTTCTGAGCGACGGCGGTTCCCATGCTCAGTCCGAGTGCGAGAACCAGTGAAAGGATGCGTGTATTCATTGTTTGCTTGCTTTTGTTTTCAGTATCCCATTTTTTCGAGAACGAGGTCGCTAATATCGAGCGAGTTGCTCACATAGAGCAGCGTGATCGCTCCCGATTTGTCCATGACCATATCCAGTCGTCTCTTCTTGGCCACCTCCTGGACCGCATTGTAGATCTGGTCCTGGATGGGTTGGATGAGTTCCTTGCGCTTTTGGAAGAGCGATCCCTCCGGACCGAAGTACTTCCGTTGCAGGGCGAGTGCCTCATCTCTTTTCGCCTGGTTCATGTCTTCCCGCTCCTTCTGCAGAGTGGGAGTCAAAAGGACTTTTTCGGCCTGGTAGGCATTCTCCAGCGCATCGGCTTCTGAACGCAGAGATTCCACTTCCCCGGCCCACTGCTCGGAAAGTTTATTGATCTGGTTCTGTGCCTGTTCGTATTCCGGAATGCGCGAGAGGATCTTTTGGGTATCCACATAGGCCACGCGCGCCTGAGCCGAAAGAGCAGCCGAGAATGCGATCGACAGCGATAAAAGCAGTGCCTTAAGTCGGTTCATGTCTGCGCGATTAGAATTGCTGGCCAATGATGAAGTGTGTTTGCCAACCGCTCGGAGTTGCTGCTCCGGGGATCGGGTCGAATCCATGTCCAAAATCTATGCCCAAAAGACCGAACATGGGCATGAAGATGCGTATGCCGATGCCAGCGGATCGTTTGATCAGGAAGGGATTGAATTGTTCAAACTGTCGGTAGGAGTTGCCTCCCTCGGCGAAGGCCAGGGCAAAGATCTGTGCCTGTGGGTTGGGCGAGATCAGGTATCGGAATTCGAAGATGAACTTGGTGTAGAGCGGGTCTCCATTGCTCCCGGAGAGCGAATTGTTCGGATAGCCGCGCAATCCGATGATCTCTCTCCCGTCGATCACAAAATTCTGCAGCCCGTCTCCACCGACGAAGAATCGCTCAAAGGGAGGCAGTCCGATGTCGGGATTGAAGAAGCCCAATACGCCGAACTCCATGTGGGTGCGCAGGACGAAATTCTTGGCGATCTGAGAGAACCAGCTTCCGGAGAATTTCCACTTGTGGTATTCGATCCAGCGGTACTTTTCTGAGTCGTCTGCCCCGCGCAGATCCTGTCCGTTCATCAGGGTGAAGGGCGGAGTGACTTCCAGAGTGAGGGAGAAATTCGAGCCCTTGGTCGGGAAGATGGGGACATCGGTATTGTTCCTGCCCAGGACGAATTTCAGATTCAGTGAATTCGCCCGTCCGTCGTTGAATGCAAGGAATCCGGTCTGGTATTTCTGCAGGTTGAAGATCTGGTATTCGAGGGCGGTGTAGAGGGTGAAGTAGTCGTCGGGCCATTTGAGCCGGCGGCCAAGGCCCGCTGAGATCGATGTGATCTGCAGGGCCTGACGGTTGGCATCGCCCTTGGGCAAGCCGTTGGTCTGCACATTGTGGAAGACCGACAGCGTCAGTGAATTGGCCTTCTTTCCGCCCAGCCAGGGCTCGGTGAACGAGACGCTGTACGACTGGAAGAAACTGCCGTTGGTCTGGGCCCGCAGACTGATCGTCTGCCCGTCTCCCGACGGAAGCGGCCGCCACGCCTTTTTGTTCCAAATGTTGCGCGCAGAGAAGTTGTTGAAGTTCAAACCAATGGTGCCGACCACGCGGCCGCCGCCCCAGCCGCCCTGAAGCTCCAGCTGGCTGGTGGATTTTTCCACCACCTTGTACTCGATGTCCACTGTTCCGTTCTGCGGATTGGGCAACGTGCTCACATCCAGCGCTTGTGGATCGAAGAAACCCAGCTGAGCGAGTTCCCTGTAGGTCCGCTGTACGTCAGATCTTCTGAAGAGGGCTCCCGGACGGGTGCGCAGTTCCCGCATGACAACATGGTCATTGGTGCGGTCATTCCCCGACACCGATACCGCATTGATGGTGGCCTGCCGCCCCTCACTGATGCGCATTTCGTAATCGATAGAGTCGTTCTCTACCCGCACTTCCACAGGATTCAGCTGGAAGAATAGGTAGCCGTTGTCCAGATAGAGTGAACTGACATCGTTTCCGTTGGGTATGTTGTCCATCGTGGTGTCCCACTAACATACGAGTCGATCATGATGGAAAGCCGTTAGGCATGGCCGATATAGACTCTACAGAGGACCTAACAAGAAATTGGTTTTCTGATCAAGCAAT
>RFXV01000099.1 GCA_009921445.1 Flavobacteriia bacterium | reverse complement strand
AGGATGGGGATCCGGGCATCGCGGACAATGGTCGCTGCTTCGAGGATGGTTCCGTCTCCTCCCAAAGTGATCAAAAAATCTGGCGCATAGCGGTTCAGCTGTACATGATCGGAAAAGACACTGATCTCTTCCGCATTTCCATCCAAGGCGGCCACGGTTTCCGCCAGCGCTTCAAAGAGCACGATCCCTGCGCCTGAGTTTCGGATCTGAAGCATCAGTTCCTCGAGGAAGGGGACAGACGATCTTTTCACATCCCGCGCATAAAGGGCGATCTGCAGGCTCATATTTCCAGCATTTTCATCAGCAATTCGTAGCGCTCGTTCAGTTGCAGATCGTGCACATCCTCGAATTCGGCCAGCTGCACTTTGTATTCATAGCGGGCCAGGGTCTGAAGGGCCCGGCTCAGGTCGCGGGACTGGGTCTTGAGCATCACCTCGATGCGCGTGCTCATTTCCACAGGCCGAACCGTGACGTTCAGGATCTTCAGGTCGTTGGTCTCCATGATCTGAGCGATCTCAGAAAGCTGATAGTCTTCGGCAGCCATCTCGAGGACCAGAACGCCTCCGGATACATCTGCGCTCAAAAGGCCTCCGAGTTCATGGAACAGATGTTCTGCAGAGAGATAGCCGCAATACAGTCCGTTCTCGTCGAGCACGGGCAAAAGGCTGAGCTCTCCGCTGTGCATGATGCGCAATGCATGATGCAGGCTGCGGTCCTGTCCGATGAAAAGTGGTTCCGGGTTGAGATGGGCGGCCTGCAGACTCAGTGATTCATCTGCGATCTGCTCGAGCCGATCCTCCCGCAACAGACCACGAAATATATCTCCCGAATTAACAGGTAACTCTCTGACCTTGAGCTCATCCATCAGTCCAAGAGCAAAGTGAATGGCATCCTCCATCTGGAGCGGCAGAACATCGTTCTGAAGCAGTTGTTGAACGGTCATCGATCAAACTTAGTCCATTTATTTTTGCAGCAGAATGACCCGATTGAGTGTCAACATAAACAAGATCGCCACACTGCGCAATGCGCGGGGCGGAGTCGTGCCCGATCTGCTCAAAGCGGCCCGGGATTGTGAATCTTTTGGTGCCCAGGGCATCACGGTCCATCCGCGTCCCGATGAGCGTCATATTCGCTATCAGGATGTACGTGATCTAAGTCCGCTGGTGGCCACTGAGTTCAATATTGAAGGCTACCCCTCCGATGACTTTCTCGGTCTGGTAGAATCCGTGGATGCACAGCAGGTTACCCTGGTTCCCGATCCGCCCGATGCGCTGACTTCCAATGCGGGCTGGGACTGCGTGGGCAAGGCATCCGTTCTTCGGCCCATCATCGATCGGTTGAAGGCCCATGGGTTGCGGGTGTCCGTTTTTTTGGAAGCCGATCCGGAGCAGGTGAAGGCCGCTCATGATCTGGGCGCCGATCGGATCGAGTTGTATACGGAGTCTTATGCAGCCGGTTACGCAAAGGACCGAATGGCGGCCGTTCGTCCATTTTTGGAAGCTGCTGAGGAGGCCCAAAAGATCGGTATCGGACTGAATGCAGGACATGATCTGGACCTGAATAATCTGAGGTATTTCGCTGGCACTTTGCCTGATCTGTTGGAGGTTTCCATCGGGCATGCCTTGATCTCCGACGCCCTCTATTTCGGATTGGAGAACAGCATACGGATGTATCTGCGCGAGCTTGAACTCGCTGAGGTAATGGGCGCGGGTTGAAGCTCTTCTCCAGGACCATAGGATCGGGTGGCACACCTCTTTTGGTCTTGCACGGACTGTTCGGCATGTGCGACAACTGGATGAGTCTGGGCCGCCGCTGGGCAGCGCACCGTGAGGTCCATCTGATCGACCAGCGCAACCATGGCCGCTCCCCGAAAAGCGGCCATTGGACGTACGCCCATATGGCCGAAGATGTGGCAGGCTACATGAAAGAGCACGGGCTCTCCGGAGTGCATCTGATGGGCCACAGCATGGGGGGTAAGACCGCCATGCACCTGGCGTCGCTGGCTCCCGATCTGCTGAGCAGTTTGGTGGTGGTCGATATCGGCCCAAAGCAGTACCCGGTCCATCATCGGACCATCGTTCAAGCGCTTCGGTCCGTCCCGCTCCACGAGATGAAGAGCCGATCCGAAGTCGATGCCTTCCTGGAGCGCTCAGGCATTCCGGAATGGGGCGTTCGTCAGTTTCTGATGAAAAGCCTGAGCCGCGACAAGGAAAAGGGATTTGAATGGCGATTCCATCTTGAGGTCATCGACCGCGAACTGCAAAATGTGGGCGAGGAGCTCCTGCCCAGCGGAGGATTCGACGGACCAGTACTGTTCATTCGGGGCGGCCGTTCTGGCTACATTGAGGACGATGACCTTCCGGGAATGCACCGTTTCTTCCCTGAAATGGAGCTGAAGACCGTGGCGGACGCCGGGCATTGGGTTCAGGCCGAGCAGCCAGACCAGATGCACGATCTGATCCAAGATTTCATGGAATCGGTCGGCTGATCACCTGTCCAGAAGGACGTAGTTGTTGAAACCACCCAGGCTTCTTCCCCCGAGCATATTCTGTTCGATCCAGCTGATCAAACGGCTCTTGGGCCGGTCATGTGGAAGGAGCTCGCGTTTTCCACTGCGCTCCTTTGAGCTGTAGTTCAGCTGATCTTGCCAGTCAAAACGGGCGATCCATTCCTTGAGAACCGCCGGATGAGTGCCTTGGAATTTTCGGGTCCGGCCGAGCGGTCCGTAATCAAAGGCAATGGGTTTTTCCTTGTATGCAGCGTCCATGGCTTGGGAACCGTGATGGATCGTGCCCAGCGATTTCTTCTTTTTCTGCATCAGATGCGGCGGCCGCACCCAGCCGTAGTGGAACATCTGGGCACCTGAGGAAGCCACCCTGAGTTTGTGGGTGCCCTCTTTTACGCGGTAATTCAGTCCGTCGAAATCGGGGATCCTGCGAAAGCTCTGTGCAGATATCCAGGAATGCATATCGGGCAGATTCCGAACGATGCGTATCTCTTTTTTGTACCAATCGTGGCCCACATGGTGGTGGTCGTAGTCACCATAGAAGTGAATGTAATCGAAGAGCAGGCCTTCCACCTCCTGGTCCGCCAGCAGCTCGCGGCACCTGTTCTCTATCACTGGAAGGAAGCGTTCGTGCACCACTTCATCGGCCTGTACATAAAAGAGCCAGTCCCCCGTGCAGGCCTTCATGGCTATGTCGGTCTGGTGGGCATTTTCCATGCCGCGTGGGTATTTCTCGAGGTCCCAGACCGTATCGATGATCCGGATCTTGTCAGAACCGATCTTTTCCACCTCCTCTCGCGTTCGGTCATCGGCATCTCCCGAACCAATGGCCACCACGAATTCATCGCAGATCGGCAGTATGGACTCGATCGCCTGGCGCAATGGATAGTACAGCTTGGACGCATTTCGCGCCATGGAGAACCCACTGATCTTCATGCCTGCTTCATTGGTCGTACGAAAGTAGGATGAAGCATTGGTCCGAAACAGCAGCTCGATTCCATTCAGTACGAGAGATTGGGGTAGCGATCAGCAGCGATGCCCTTGATCAGGTAGAAAAGCGTGCTGCGAAGCTCTTCGATCTGGATCTTTTTGACGGCTGAAATGAAAACGGCATTCTCATGGCTCTTGGCCATCCAGCTTTTCTCGAGTTCTTCCAGGCTTGAATAGGATCGGTCTTCGGTTTCGCTCAGGTCGAATTCATCCACCTCTGCCGGCCGAAAGGCATCGACCTTATTGAAAACGAGAAGCATGGGTTTTTCAGATGCGCCCAGTTCGGCGATGGTCCTCTGCACACTGTGGAAATGGTCCTCGAAAGCCGGATGGGATATATCGAGCACATGCAGGAGCAGGTCCGCTTCCCGCACCTCGTCCAAAGTGCTCTTGAAGGATTCGACCAATTGGGTGGGCAGCTTGCGAATGAAACCCACCGTATCGGACAGCAGGAAGGGCAGGTTGCCGATCACCACCTTACGGACCGTGGTGTCGAGGGTGGCGAACAATTTGTTCTCAGCGAAAACCGACGCCTTGCTCAGGACGTTCATCAGGGTCGATTTGCCCACATTGGTGTATCCGATCAGAGCCACACGAACCAGTGCGCCCCGGTTTCCCCGCTGCGTGGCCATTTGCTTGTCGATCTTTTTCAGATCGGCTTTCAGTTTGCTGATGCGCCCGCGGATGATCCGGCGATCGGTCTCGATCTCCCGTTCTCCGGGTCCCTTCATGCCGATCCCACCTTTTTGTTTCTGCAGGTGGGTCCACATCTTGGTCAATCGGGGCAACAAGTACTCGTACTGGGCCAGTTCCACTTGGGTTCGGGCATGGCTTGTGCGTGCACGTGCCGCAAAAATGTCGAGGATCAGGTGGGTTCGGTCCATGACCTTCACGCTGAGCAGGCCTTCGATGTTCTTCAGCTGAGAGGGCGTCAGCTCGTCATCGAAAATGACCAGATCCACTTCTTTCGCTTTGCAGAAATCACGGACTTCCTGCATTTTCCCACTGCCGAGATAGGTTTTGGGATGGGGCATGTCAAGTCGCTGCTGAAAGCGGCGGAGCACCTCTGCACCCGCAGTATCGGCGAGAAATTCAAGTTCATCCAGGTATTCTGTGTTCTTGACTTTCTCTGTTCTGCGCTGGAAGGTGCCGATCAGGATGGCCTTTTCCGGTCCGGAAACGGCAGGTGACTTTTTGGATGAGATCAAGTTCTTGTCGCGCTACATTTCAAAAGACCAGCGATCCCAGGGCACTCTGGAAAGCAAGAGTGCAAAGCCCAAGGCGTACAGCATGACAGGAGCCTTCCACTTTTCACCGCCCTCCGAGCGTTTGGTCTTAGCCCGGGCGATGGTGAACAGAACAATGGCGATGATCATGGTGCTGATGTGCTCCACTGCATAGAACCGGTACTGTGGATTGCTCATGGCCTCGCCCGTTTTGAAGAGGAGGTACCCATTGGAGCCCACAAAATACAAGGTGAGCCCGAGCAGCAGCTGTAGGTGGGCAGTCAGTGTGCAGCCGAGGCTCAGGAGAGCGGAAATGGGTTTTTTCAGAATGAGGACGAGCATGGTGAGCGGCAGCAGCGCGAGCAATAAAAGCGCCAACACGCCATGGATCTGAATGAGTAGGGAAGTGTTCATGTCCCAAAAATAGTCAAGGGGGAAGAAGGGCTCAGACTTGGTTCTAAGCCTTGTACTTTTCGAGCACAGCTTCAAGGGATCGGGTCAGTTTCTCGCGCTCAGATCGGGACAGAAGACGGATGTCGAAGTATTTTTGGGTGGATTCAGTGCCTGCAAAATCCTTCAGTTCGATCTGAAGCTGTCTTTGCAGTCCACTGCCTTTGATCGAATAGGCGCTCATCTTTCGTTTGCTGAAGGCCGTCTTGTGCGATCGGGAGCTGCTCAGAGAAAAGATGCTTCGGCTGATGATGTGGACCATCTCGTAGCCAGCGTCGAGTTCGAAAAGCCGAAAGCGCAGCAGGATGAGCAAAAGTATCACTGCGGCTGCAGCCAGCGCCATAGGATGCTCCTCAAATTGCTCTCCAAGGGATCCCGAGAGCTGGGAAAGACCGAGGTCGGCCAAACTGGCCAGGAGAAGGATGATGATCAAGACCCTCAGCAGGTAGAAACGCCCTTTGTTCGATATGTTGTACTGTGCTTCCAATGGACAATGCATCCCGGTTTGGGAAATGCGCCGCAAAGATGATGATTATCTCATCTTCCACCGCTCGGAGCGGGCATCATTTCCAGCCCTCCCAATGCCTGAGCAGTTCTTGGGTGACCGCATCAGAGGCCGCGCCGGGGGCAAGCTCTTTCATTTCAGACAAGATGCCCTTGGCCACTTTCTTTCCCAATTCCACGCCCCACTGATCGAAGCTGAAGATGTTCCAGATCCATCCCTGGCAGAATATCTTGTGCTCGTACAGGGCCACAAGCTGGCCGAGTACAAAAGGCGTGAGCTCCTTGTAAAAGAAGATGTTGCTGGGTCGGTTGCCCTCGAAGATGCGGTGGGGAAGTAACTGCTCCGTGATGTCAGTCTCGATGCCTTCTCTTTCCATATTGCTGCGGACCTCTTTCTCATCCAAGCCATTCATCAGGGCCTGCGGCTGAGCAAAGAAGTTGGCCAGCAGGATCTCCTGCTGCTCATCGTATGGATGCCGTGAGCGGGCCCCCGCAATGAAATCGCAGGAGATATTCTTGGTGCCCTGATGCAGCAATTGGTAAAAGGCATGTTGGCCATTGGTGCCCGGTTCGCCCCAAATGATCGGTCCGCTTTGGTGGCCGATCTTCTTTCCTGTTCGGTCCACATACTTTCCGTTGCTCTCCATATCGGCCTGTTGGAGGTAGGCGGGGAATCGATGCAACCGCTGATCGTAGGGGAGGATGGCATGAGAAGACCAGCCCAAAAAGTTGTTGTACCAAATTCCGATCAGGGCCATCAGTACCGGAATGTTCTCCGAGGGTTCGGAACTGAGGAAGTGCTCATCAGTGTGTTCGGCACCCCGAAGCATTTGCTCAAAGACATCGTAGCCCAAACTGCAGCAAAGCGAGAGGCCGATGGCCGACCACATGCTGTATCTGCCACCCACCCAATTCCAAAAGCCAAAAGTCAGCTCCTCAGAGATCCCGAATTCTGCAACCGCCTCCAGATTGGTGGAAATGGCCACGAAATGATGCTGTACGGCC
>RFXV01000098.1 GCA_009921445.1 Flavobacteriia bacterium | reverse complement strand
ACGGTATGCGCCTTGTCGAGGATGTCCACTTCTTCACGGACCTGAGTTCCCAGGTAGATCTGGATCAGCAGGAGCATGAGCGACAAAGGCAAAAGCCAGCGCAGGCGAACCTTGGCGGTCTTCTTTTTAGGGCTGTGGCGCAGCAGCAGGACCACAAGCGAGGCCACAATGACCAGCGCTCCGAACATGTGGATGGTGATGTGTCCGGGGACGAGGTTGCCGTCCACCACATATTTTCCCAGCCAGGCTTCAAATCCCAGAAAGAAGAGGGCGAGGAGCGCAAAGAAAAAATTCAAAGGTGCACGGCGGATCCGCCCAAGAGACAGAAGAAAGATGATCAGGATGGGCAGGCCGGCCAGCGCGCCGATCAGGCGGTTGATGTATTCCGTCCAGGTGTGAAAGGCGTTGAAGATGGCATAGTCGTGCCGCGTATAGGGCGCCCAGTTGTCTGCTGAGAATTCAGATGAGGTACGAAGGTCCGATAGGGCCACCAACAGGCGATCGCCCTGTACGATCATCATTCCCTTTTTGAATTCGGTGTCCGGCTTCCAGATCACCTGATCCATCCCGGTGGGCGGAATCAGGTGCCCAAAGCACTTGGGCCAGTCCGGGCATCCCATGCCCGAGCCGGTCATGCGTACAATGCTGCCGGCCAGGATCACCAAGTAAATGAGCACTATGGCCGTGCGGATCAGCCTGCGAAAGACGCGTTCCATCAGATGTGGCTGGCCGAATACTGTCCGTCTGCGAGTTCCTCGATCACGGAGATGATCTCCGCACTGCTGGTCTGCAGACTGTCATAGGCCACAAGGGCCCTGCCTTGTTCAAAGTCCACCCGGCATTCGCCAACGCCCTCAGCCGCTGCGATCGCCTCCTGAATGACTCCGGCACAGCCCACAGCGCACACCATGCCATCAACTTTTAGGCGGATCTCGGTGTTGGACTCAACGATCTTAGCTGCTTCGATTTCTTCTGAAGTTTCAGGGCTTGGAGCAGATGCTTGGCCACAGGAGGTCAGCGCGATGAAAAGAAAAGAAAGGACAAGGTTTTTCATGGAAAAGTTCTTCTCTGCAAAGATAAGTGCCGTGCGGTCCAAAAGGTTCCCATCATACCTTCGCCGGCCATGAGTCTCGGACTTCGAAAGTGGCTGATCTTTTCCCTGCTGGCCTGCATCTGGGGAAGTTCCTTCATCCTGATGAAGCGGGGCCTTCTCAGCTTTGATTTTGTGGAGGTGGGCCTGATCCGTGTGGTGACTGCTTCCGTGGTCACGCTGGCCTTCACCTTTCCGGCCCTCAAGGAATTTCGTCGGGCAGACCTTCCCTGGCTGATCATCGTTGGTTTTTTTGGCAACGGGCTGCCGTATCTGCTCTTTCCACTCTCTGTGGCCCATGTGGACAGTTCGGTGGTCGGCATCCTCAATGCGCTGGTGCCCCTTTTTACCGTCATCATCGGCATGGTATTCTTTGGTGCACGGACCAACCGCAATCAGGTGATCGGGATCGTCACCGGCCTGTTCGGTGCCCTTTGGCTCATTGCCCCCTGGCAGGCGGATCTGGGTTCAAGCGAGTGGGTGTACACGGCGCTGCCTGTACTGGCCACCGTTCAGTACGCCATCGCGATCAATGTGATCGGGCAGAAGCTCAGCCACCTGAGTACGAATGCCATCACGCTTTTGGGCTTTATGACCATCTTTCCGCCTGCGCTGATCGGCCTTTTTGGCTTTACCGATTTCACCACAGACCTGAGCGCCACCGAAGGTGCCTGGATGAGCCTGTTCTACCTCTGCATCCTCGGAGTCGTGGGCACGGCCATTGCCGTTATCCTCTTCAACAAACTCATCAAGATGACCACACCCATTTTTGCCTCGAGCATCACCTACTGCATTCCGGTGGTGGCCATGCTTTGGGGCGTATACGATGGCGAGCAACTCGCTCTGCGGCATCTGCTCGGGGTGGCCCTCATTCTTTGGGGCGTTTACCTGGTCAACAGCAACAAGCGCAGGAAAGCGGCTTGAGGTAGGGCCGCAGGAAAGCGGTAAGCGAGATTGGTCTTCGGATCGGCATTGCAATATGAAATAAAATGAAACGGACTTTCCTGCCTGCAGCTATGCCTTGTGCGGGGTATATTGCTATTCAAAATTTCCCTGACCACAATTCAAACCAATGAAAAAGCATTTGTTTTTTGCGCTTTTTATGTGCTCCATTGGCCTTTTGGCCCAGAACAATCCGAACAATGCCTACATCAACTCCCGGGGCTGCATTGTCTGCGACCAATACGCAGCTGGCGATACGTTTTCTCTGGACACTGGAGCGACGTGGTACACTGTTGTAGACCGTCCTCTACTTGAATCTATGCGGGACAATGGAGATGACCTCTCCAAGGTGTGCGTGAGTTTGGTGACGGATCTCTCTCATTTATTCAATAGCGAGACCAGCTTCAATCAGGATATCGGGAATTGGGATGTTTCCAATGCGACCGATCTGAGCTATATGTTCAGGAATGCGCCTTCCTTCGATCAGGACATTGGCAATTGGGATGTCTCCTCGGTGATCGATATGAGCCGGCTGTTCATAGATGCCTCCTCTTTCGATCAGGACATTGGCAATTGGGACGTTTCCTCTGTGACCAACATGAAAGACATGTTCCACGTGGCCTCTTCATTCGATCAGGATATTGGGGGTTGGGATGTTTCTTCCGTCATGGATATGGAGAATATGTTCACAAATGCTGCCTCATTCAACCAAGATATAGGAGGCTGGGACGTGTCTTCGGTAACTGTTATGAAAGGAATGTTCTACGCCGCAAGCTCATTTGATCAGGACCTTTCCAACTGGTGCGTACAAAACATCCCCTCGTTGCCTCCCTGGTTTGCAACAAGCAGTCCGCTCCTCCAGTCGCATCAACCCGTTTGGGGAACATGTCCTGCCCCACCAATAGTCTACAATCCCGACTCAGCCTATGTAAATAACAGAGGCTGTGTGGTCTGCGATCAGTATGCAGCGGGCGACACCTTTTCTCTGGACTCTGGGACGACATGGCACACTGTTGTAGACCGCCCTCTGCTTGAATCTATGCGGGACAACGGCTCAGATTTGAGTAAAGTGTGTGTGAGCTTGGTGACGGATATGTCCACAATGTTTTTCTCCAAGTTTGGATTCAATGAAGACATCAGCTCTTGGGATGTATCCAATGTCACGGATATGTCGTCCATGTTTGATTTTGCCATGGCCTTCAATCAAGACATTGGGAATTGGGATGTTGCCAATGTCACAGACATGACGAGCATGTTCTATTTCTCTGGTCTTGTTCAGGATCTTTCGGGTTGGTGCGTTCCCAATATTCTTTCGCCACCCTTCCGATTCGCTACCAACTCATCCTTCCTTCCTTCCATGAAGCCCATCTGGGGCACGTGCGCGGGAATTCCGCCGCCGCGGGCGTATGTTAATTCAAGAGGGTGTGTGGTTTGCGAATACTACAACCCCGGCGACACTTTTTCTCTGGACTCCGGGGCAACCTGGTACACTGTCGTGGACCGTCCTCTTCTTGAAAGCATGCGGGACAATGGAGGCGACCTTTCCAAGGTATGTGTAAGCATGGTGACTGATATGTCGGATCTGTTTGCTTTTAAAACGCAGTTTAATGACGATATCAGCGCGTGGGATGTGGCCAATGTCACGGCGATGCGCGCCATGTTCTGGGACGCAGATTCATTTGACCAGAATTTGGGTAATTGGGATGTCAGGGGCGTCAAGGATATGGATCAGCTCTTTGATAATGCGGGCTCGTTCAATCAGGACATAAGCTCGTGGGATGTTTCCTCCGCCGAGACGATGCGCGCCATGTTCGCGTTCGCCACAAAATTCGATCAGGATCTCAGTAGTTGGTACGTGGGAAATGTAGAGGATATGACAGATATGTTTTGGGAGGCCGACTCTTTCAACAGCGACATTTCCTTGTGGGATGTCAGCCGGGTGGAACAAATGGCCCAAATGTTTGGAAACACGCATTCTTTCAACCAGAACATCGGGTCATGGAATGTGTCGAGCGCGACCAACATGAACAATATGTTCTCCTACTCGGAGTCATTCGATCAAGATATAGGCCGCTGGAATGTATCCAGTGTTCGGGATATGGATCAGATGTTTGATAATGCGCTCGCCTTCAACCAGGATCTGACCAACTGGTGTGTTGACAGCATCACTGCTGCACCACAGGCGTTTGCAGCAAATTCGGCATTGTCCACTTCTAGTCATCCGAATTGGGGCAGCTGTCCAGCAAATGTGTTCAATCCGGATTCGGCCTACACAGACGCCAACGGCTGTGTGGTATGCGACCAGTATTCTGTAGGATATTCATTCTCATTGGACAACGGTGTTTCATGGATCCGTGTGGTGGATCGCCCATTGCTGGAGCAACTGCGGAACAATCGGGCAGACCTTTCCAAGGTATGCGTGAGTCCCATCTCCGTAATGGACGGATTATTTCAGTTCGACACGCTGTTCAGTGACGACATCAGCAGCTGGGATGTTTCCAATGTCACAAGCATGTCAAGAATGTTTTATGGGGCATCAGCGTTCAATCAACCAATCGGAAATTGGAACACAAGCTTAGTTATTAAGATGGATGAGCTGTTTACCTGGACCTCTTTTGATCAAGACATTGGCAACTGGGATGTATCCAATGTGCAGGACATGGCCTACATGTTTGGCAGAAATCCTGCGTTCAACCAAGATATTGGAAGATGGGACGTATCAAATGTGACCAATATGAATGTCATGTTTACTCAAGCTACATCCTTTGATCAGGATATAGGTGGCTGGGATGTGGGCAATGTGACCAATTTTGGCGGGATGTTCAGTGGCGCCAATGCGTTCAACCAAGACATAGGTGGTTGGGATATTTCAAATGCACAACTTGTCTCTGGTATGCTCGGTGCCGCATCTTTTGATCATGATATAAGCGCCTGGGATGTGAGCGGTTTATCTTCTCTGAGTAGAATGTTCTACGGGGCTCAGTCCTTCAATCAGGATATTGGCGCATGGGATGTTTCCAATGCTACGAGTCTGGATGAAATGTTTCGTGGGGCCTCGGCATTCAATCAGGACATTGGCGGATGGGACGTGTCCAATGTGACAAATATGAATAGTGTCTTTCGGGAAGCCACATCGTTCAATCAGGACATCAGTTCATGGGATATGCGTCGGGTGACAAGTTCGGCTTATATGTTCTGGGCCGCTGATTCATTCGATCAGCCACTTGGAATCTGGGATGTATCCAATATCTCCAATATGACAGGGATGTTCATTGTCACAGAGAAGTTCAATCAAGATCTTTCCTCGTGGTGCGTGGAGAATATTCCAAGTTATCCTAGCGGTTTCAATAGTGGCAATTCGATCGATCTTGCCAAGTTACCTGTATGGGGCACCTGCCCGTGCGGCGATCAGCTCGACAGCATCGCTCCGATCAATGCCGATAAGGGTATTTATCGCGCCTATTACAGCGGCCTGGCCGTGGACGATTCGTTCCACTTAGAGTGGAAGTCCAGGGCAGACAGCACCTGGCGAAGTAAAATGTTGAGCCGCGCTGCGTTGCTTTCAGGCAGCCAAAAGTTCAATGCCTCTCCCTGGTTCAACGACAGCGTGGATGTGCGCATTTCCCGAACGGGCTCCCAGCAATTCCGCGGTTGTTCTTCGCTGCAAACCAATTGCAAGCCCATGACACTTCAGTTGGTGGAGCAGCGCCCGGCATTTTGTGCAGCGGATTCGGTCTTGCTACGCGCTGGCCATTCAGGCGGGCAGGGAGGGAAGACCTATCTCTGGAGCAACGGTGCAACGACCAAGCGCACCTATGCCGACCAGGGCGAGACCCTCACGGTGACGGTGACCGATGCCACCGGCTGCTCGATCTCCGATTCGATAACAGCATCCACACTGGCGCCCACACCAGTGCCGATCAATCTTTTGGTGACCACCAGCGGGGCGAATATTTCCGCAAGCTGGACAGCGCCTGCGCTTTCTTCCGGACAAAATCTGATCGGCTACCGGCTGGCCTATCGGTTGCGGAATACCCAGGCCTGGACGAAGGCTCCGCTGACCACATCGACCAGTTATTCGATGGACTGGACGGGATCGGGTAATCCGGCGGGCAACTACGAATTTGCCGTGCTGACGCGCTACCGCGAGAACGGGGTTGTACGGAGTTCCAACTTGAGTTGCAAGCTGGTGAAGGGCTACAACGGCGTGGGCAACAAATCAGAGGGCAGCAGTCAGGGTTCGGCTGAGGCTTCCAAGGTTTCGGTCTACCCGAATCCCGCTCAGGATGTACTCTATGTGCAGGCCCCACTGAGCAGTGAGCTGGTCCTTATGGACATGCAAGGAAAGACGATCCTAAGGCGCACTTCAACAGCTGTGGAAACATCTTTGAATCTGGCTTCTTTTGCGCAGGGTGTGTACATGCTGCACGTCCAGACTTCTTGGGGAAGCTTCAGCCAGCGGGTGGTCCACAATTGATGGACCGATGAAAATGGAACCATAAGGGTTTACACGGAGAAGAGTGTACTGGATCGATTTCGGTACGTATGGTTGCAAACTAGGCTGTAGAATTATTTTATTGAATGAAACGATCAAGACTTACCCAGATGAACCAAGTGGTCATATGGCTTTTCGCCTCGCTGGCCGTTTTGGCTTTGGATGCCCAGAACTGCAGTTTCAACGGAAGCTGGAACGGAAGCAGCTGCGACTGCGACCCCG
>RFXV01000097.1 GCA_009921445.1 Flavobacteriia bacterium | reverse complement strand
CCAGCCTCAAGCTGCGTTGCGGATCGATCAAGACCACTGTTGGAGAACGGCCATGTACAGCGCGTGCATTCAGCAAGGGGTCGTCCACCTCCGCCGTCTTGCGACCGACGAGAATGGATTCTTCCTGTGTCCTCCACAAATGGCTCAGAGATCGGCTTTCCGCACCGCTGATCGCGAACGAACCCATCTGACCGGGTCGCCTTTCGGCATCCATGAATCCGTCTCTGCTTTCGGCCCATTTCAGCAATACATAAGGGCGCTTCTTTCGGTGTACAGTAAAGAATCTGCGGTTCAGCTGTTCGCCTTCAGAGGCGCAAACACCCACAATGACTTCCGTGCCTGAATCTTTTAGTCTTGCAATGCCCTGACCGGCCACCTTATCGTGCGGATCGATGTTGGCGATCACCACTTTTGGGATCTTGTGTTCGATGATCAGGTCGCAGCAAGGCGGGGTTTTTCCCTGATGTGCGCAGGGTTCCAGATTGACGTACAAACAGGCATCCTTCAGTCCTTCTCGATCGCGAACACTGTTTATGGCATGCACTTCAGCGTGCGGTTCCCCTGCCTTGCGGTGCCATCCCTCGCCAATGATCTCTCCCTTGCGCACGATCACACATCCCACCAGAGGATTGGGATAGGTCCGTCCCAGTCCGAGTTTTGCCAGTTCAATGGCCCGCTGCATATACTGCTGCATGGGGTCAAAGGTAGTCGGGATAAATGCGATTTTTGGGCCGTGAATGGTTCCGAATTCAAAGCGCAGTGTAGGGCCCGTTTGGAGGGAGTCATGCAGAAGCGAGAGATCACTGAGGTCAGCCGGATGTTGTTGGAAGCCTTTGCCGAAGTGGATCGAAAAGACATTCTGCTCCATCCGGATCGCCCGCTGCAGAGCGAGCAGGAAAAAAAGCTCTTGTCGGCATTGGAACTGATCGCCAGTGGAACGCCTGTGCAGTATGTGCTGGGAAAGGTCTCATTCTTTGGGATGGACATTCATGTGGGGCCCGAAGTACTGATTCCACGTCCCGAAACAGAGGAGCTCCTTCAGCTGGCCCTCGAGCGGATCGGTCGTGCCCAAAACGTGTTGGACGTGGGTACCGGTTCTGGAATTCTGGCTCTGGGGTGGAAAAAGAAGCGTCCGGATTCAGAGGTAACAGCGGTCGATCTTTCCGAAAAGGCTTTGGGCTATGCACGCAGAAATGCAGAGGCGAACGGATGCAATGTGGAGTTCTTTTCCATGGATTTTCTGGATGCATCGAATTGGTCGCGATTACCGGTCTGCGATCTGATCCTATCCAATCCCCCCTACGTGCCCCAAAGGGAGTCCGAGGAAATGGCCCCGCATGTTTTGCAACACGAGCCCCACTTGGCACTCTTCGTACCGGACGATGATCCCTTGCTCTTTTATCGCAGCCTGCTGGGATTCGCCCGATCGGGTGTTCAAAAAGGTGGGAATATCGCTTTGGAAATGCATCCCCCCTGTGCAGAAGATGTCTGCAAAATGTTCTCAGATGAAGGCTTTTCCTCCGATATTGTCTTGGATCTTTCCGGGAAGGAGAGATTCCTTTTTGCTGAAAAGAATAAATGACAACAGACGAGGTTCGGGTACGGATAGAGCAGCTTAGAAAGGAGCTGGAAGCCCATAACCACAGCTACTACCAACTGGATGCCCCGACCATCTCCGATCGGGAATTCGATGAGTTGATGCGCAGCCTCTCCGATCTGGAATCGCAGTATCCGCAATTTGACGATCCGCTCTCGCCCAGCAGGCGGGTGGGTGGGCAGATCACCAAGGACTTTCCCACCATCCAGCACAAAAGACCCATGCTTTCCTTGGGGAACACCTATTCCAAGGAGGAGCTCACCGACTTTCTCAACCGAACTGAAAAGAGCATCGGCTATTTTCCCGCCTTTGTTTGCGAGTTGAAATACGACGGAGCGGCCATCAGCATCCACTACAGGAACGGGCAGTTTGAACGCGCAGTGACCAGAGGCGATGGACAGCAGGGCGACGAGATATCTGCCAATGTGAAGACCATTGGTTCGGTACCCCTACGGCTGAGCGGATCGGGTTTTCCAGAGGAATTCGAGGTTCGTGGTGAGATCTTCATGACCAAGGATGGCTTTCTGAAAATGAATGAGGAAAGGCAGCAAGCGGGCTTGGAACCATTCGCCAATCCGCGCAATTCAGCCTCGGGCTCGCTCAAAATGCAGGACAGCAGCGAAGTGGCCAAACGTCCATTGGACTGCTTCCTGTATTACGTTCTCAGTGAACAGCTCAGCCACTCCAGCCACTGGGAGAATCTGGCTTCAGCGGCGCAATGGGGATTCAAGGTGCCCACTGAAGACATGAAATTGCGAGCGGAAACGGCTGACGACATCATGCGCTTCATTGAGCACTGGGACCTCAAGCGTCATGACCTGCCCTTTGAAGTCGATGGGGTGGTCATCAAGGTGGATGCCTACGCTTTGCAGGAAGAATTGGGTGCAACAGCCAAGTCTCCGCGTTGGGCCATCGCCTACAAGTTCCAGGCAGAGGAGGCGCGCACGCGATTGAACGAGGTGCGCTATCAGGTGGGTCGGACCGGGGCGATCACACCCGTGGCAGAGCTTGAGCCTGTTCTCCTTGCAGGAACAGTGGTCAAGCGGGCTTCCCTGCACAATGCCGATCAGATCGCCAAGCTCGGACTTCATATCGGGGATCAGGTACTCGTGGAGAAAGGAGGGGAGATCATCCCAAAGATCACAGCTGTCGTACTGGAGGAGCGGCCGCTGATGGCTTCTGCCGTGCATTTCATCGATCGGTGCCCGGACTGCGGCACGCCCCTGATCCGAAAAGAAGGAGAGGCGCAGCATTATTGCCCGAATGACCAAGGCTGCCCGGCACAGTTAAAAGGCCGCATTGAACATTTCATTTCCCGAAAGGCCATGGACATCGAACACATGGGCCCCGAAACCGTCGATCTGCTGGTGGATAAAGGCATGATCAGTCGGTCTGCAGACCTCTACCGCCTGCGGGCTGAAGAGTTATTGGCTCTGGATCGGACAGGAGAAAAGAGTGTCGAAAATCTCTTGTCGAGTCTGCAGCGATCCAGGGAGCAGGATTTTGAACGGGTCCTGTTTGCTTTGGGAATCCGGTATGTGGGGGAAACGGTCGCCAAGAAACTGGCCCGACATTTCAAGCACATCGACCGTTTGGCCGCAGCTTCTCTTGAAGAGCTTACCGCGGTGGATGAGATCGGTATGCGGATCGCCGAGAGTGTGCGTCAGTTCTTTGAAGACCCGGCACAGCAGGAACTCGTAGAGGATCTGAAAAGCGCGGGCCTGCAAATGGAGGTTCGATTGGCCGAGGGCTCGAGCGACAAGCTGAGCGGAAAGACCTTTGTCGTATCTGGTTCTTTTGAACACTTCTCCCGAAGCGGGATCAAGGCCGAGATCGAGAAACACGGCGGGCGTGTGGCCAGTTCCGTCTCGTCCAAGACGGACTTTCTTTTGGCAGGATCCGATATGGGTCCCGCCAAGAAAAAGAAAGCCGAGGCCAATGGAGTGGCCATTATCTCTGAGCAAGGATTCATAGAAATGCTTGCCCTGTGATCGCAGCTGGTTTGCGGGAAAAAGTAGGTCGTTGGATCCTCAGACGCAAAACGCTTAGACGCGCGGATGGCGGCTATAAGGGTTGGGACGCTGTAAAGACCATCCATTTCTTGGCTTCCTTGAATGATCCTTGGCGAATGAGCGAATGGACCGATCTCCAGCAGCGCATCGAAGGCATGGGACTGCAGGCACATATTCTGATGTACGATCCTGAATTCAATGAACCGCTGGAAAACAGCTGGAGCAGCCTGCAAAAGTGGGGGAGTACCCAGTTGAATTTTTGGGGCCTGCCCAAAAAGCAATTCCTCACCCTTTCGAAGGACACGCCCACAGACTTGCTCATCGATTGGACATCAGGGCGCTCATTGGCACAAGACTTCCTGTTCAGCCAATGGAATGCACGATTTCGCATTGGTCATTCGCCCGATGCACACAATGACTTCATGGTCCTGAACGATCCCGACCGGGCGTTGTCCGATCGATTCGATACGCTTGTTGACTACCTTCAAAAAATCAATAGCCCCCAAAAATGAATCAAACCATAAGCGGAACCGGTGTTGCTCTGATCACGCCCTTCAAGGAAAACGGATCGGTTGACCATAAGGCCCTGGAGGCCCTGCTGGACCATGTGACCGAAGGCGGAGTGGACTTTCTGGTGGCCATGGGAACCACGGCTGAATCTGCCACACTGGACGATGAAGAGCGCATGGAGGTGCTCCAGACCATTCAGGAGAAGAATCAAAAAAAACTGCCGCTGGTCATCGGTGTTGGGGGAAACAATACCCGAGCGGTCGTTGGCCAGCTCGAACGGCTGGATGCGGACGCATATGACGCGGTGCTGAGTGTGGCCCCGTATTACAACAAACCCACTCAAAACGGACTTCAGGCGCATTTCACTTCCGTGATCGACGCCAGTCCGCTGCCGGTCATACTCTACAATGTGCCGGGACGAACTTCGTCCAATATCTCTACGGAGACCTGTCTGAATTTGGCGCGTTCCAGCGAGAAGGTCATCGCAGTCAAGGAAGCCTCGGGAAATCTTCAGCAGGTCATGGAAATTCTGAAAGAGGCCCCGGAGCATTTCAGTCTGCTCTCTGGCGACGACAATTTGACCTTCCCCATGCTGGCCTTGGGCGCCAGTGGCGTGATCTCCGTGAGCGGGCAATTGGTGCCCAAGCTCTTTTCTAAAATGATGCGGCAGGCTTTATCGGGGCAAATGGAAGAAGCCCGATCCATTCATTACAAACTCTTCACCCTCACTGATCTTCTCTTCCAGGAAGGCAATCCGGCCGGCGTGAAGGCGGGTTTATCCGTTCTTGGAGTATGCGAAAAAGCGGTTCGTTTGCCTTTGGTGGCCGGATCACAAGAACTCTACGCCAGAATCCAGAAGGAACTCGCGGAGCTGAATGGGTTCGACTGATCGATTGTGAATATCCCGGTTGGAAAGATCATCCCGGTGAAATTCTCATAACAATGGCTTAAAAGTGCTGATGCATTTTTAAGGTATGAACGAATCAACCGAAAGGCGAGAAGTTGATGTTGTGGTCATTTCTGATGTGCACTTGGGCACCTATGGATGTAGAGCAAAAGAGCTGGTTCATTATCTAAAGAGCATTCGGCCTGGAAAACTCATACTCAACGGGGACATCATCGACATATGGCAATTCCGAAAAAGTTACTTTCCGAAGAGCCACATCAAGGTGCTGAAACAGATACTGAGCCTGGCCAGCAAGGGAAGTGAGGTATTCTATTTGACTGGTAATCATGATGAAATGCTCAGAAGGTTCACCGACTTCCATGCGGGTGATTTTCATCTGGTAGACAAATTGGTTCTGAACCTCGGTAAAGAGAAAGCATGGATATTTCACGGAGATATATTCGATGGGTCCATTCAAAATGCCAAGTGGCTGGCCAAATTGGGAGGCTGGGGATACGACTTGCTCATTCTGTTCAACAGCTTTACCAACTGGATCCTGGCCAAGTTGGGTAAGGAGCGTTATTCACTTTCCAAAAAGATCAAAAAAAGTGTGAAAAAGGCGGTCAAATACATCTCGGACTTCGAAAATACCGCTGCAGAATTGGCCATCGATAAAAACTACGAATACGTTATCTGCGGACATATCCATCAGCCTCAGATCCGCGTGGTACAAAATGAAAAAGGCCGAACCATATACCTGAATTCTGGAGACTGGATCGAAAATCTATCAAGCCTTGAGTGGCACAATGGAAAATGGCGCGTCTATTCCTTTGATGAGGATGAAAATTTATTGGCATCAAAGGCCGAACTTGATGCAGAGTATAAAAGAGAGCCAGCGTCCGAAATAGCGCTTGAGCAATTGATCCAAAAAGTCACGCAGACTGACTTCGAATTCACCAATGAAGAAAAAGAGTATCCTCTACGCCATACAGGGAACGGGTAATGGACATGTGGCGAGAGCCCGGGAGATCATCCCGATCCTTAAGAAGTATGGCCAGATCGATGTCCTATTAAGTGCCGATCAAAGCCATGTCGATATCGGGCATGAAATACAATATCGGTGCGCAGGATTGACTTTTCTGTATAATAAAAACGGTGGCATCAGTTATTGGAAGACGCTTATTAAGAACGATCCGATCCAATTGATAAGGGATATTTGGAAACTCCCTGTGACGGCGTATGACCTGGTCGTGGTCGACTTTGAATTCACTGCCGCATGGGCCTGCCGGATACGAGGTGTCCCATCCATCGCCTTGGGCCACCAAGCGGCATTTTTATCTGAGCGCACACCTCGTCCGCCAAAACGACGGTGGTGGGGTGAATGGATCTTGAAGTGGTATGCTCCCTGTGAACGAAGTCTGGGCTTTCATTTTGACCAATTTGATTCGTTCATCAAGACACCTGTGATCCGTTCTGAGGTGCGCAGCCTTCGCCCTGAATTCAAGGGTCATTATAGCGTCTACCTTCCTGCATTTGGTTGTGCCGAGCTCGAAAGTGTATTGTCGGGATTCCAAAACACGCAATGGGAGGTATTCTCAAGGTCCATATCCAGATCTTATCGTTCAAGTAACGTGCACTTTCAACCCATCGACAACGATCGGTTTTTGGAAAGCCTTCGAACATGCAATGGCGTTCTGATGTCTGCAGGCTTTGAGGGTCCATCCGAGGCGCTTTTCCTGGGTAAGAAAGTATGTGTATTACCGATCAAAGGGCAATATGAGCAAATGTGCAATGCAGCTGCACTCGATTCATTCGGGGTCCATGTCTTGTCGGA
>RFXV01000096.1 GCA_009921445.1 Flavobacteriia bacterium | reverse complement strand
GGCTTTGTGCGCTGGCCCTTCTGCTGGATGCTGTGGATGGTGCGGCCGCCCGTGCACTGAAGGTTTCGGGGCCCCTCGGAAAACAGTTGGATTCACTGGCAGACATGGTCAGCTTTGGCGTCCTCCCCGGACTGGCCGGAAGCTGCCTGATCGCTGAGTGGTGGTACGCCAAAGGGGCAACCGATCATTGGAGCAGTTTTGTTCCGCTGGTCTTCATCCTCTCTGCGGCTCTTCGCCTAGCGCGCTTCAACATCGACACCGAGCAGCGGCATTTTTTTAAAGGGCTTCCTTCCCCGGCTGCAGCCATGGTCCTGATGAGTCTCGTTGTGGTGGCAGATCCCGATCGGATGAATGAACTCGACCGACTGATCACTCACCCTGTTTTCATCGGCCTTTTGAGTGTGCTTCTGAGCCTCCTGATGATCATTCCGCAGCCGATGGCATCGATTAAAAAAGGGCCGGACGGCAAGCTGCATTGGATCGTCCCAGCCTGCGTGTTGGTCGGCGGTGCCAGCAGCTTTTTTATCGGGGCGATGGGCGTTCCGCTTGGCGTATGTTTGTACGTCTTATTGTCCATTTTATTCTACCGACCTCATGAAGTTCAGAGCTGAAATCGATGTCATGCCGTTGAAAGCCTTACTGGATCCGCAGGGAAAGACCGTGGTTCAGAACATGTCCAACGTGGGCATCGAGGGCGTATCAGATGTTCGTATCGGAAAACACATCCAGCTCGAATTGGAAGCCTCCAGCAAGGAAGAAGCGCAGCAAAAAGTAGAAGAAGCCTGCGAGAAACTCCTGCACAACGCCATTATGGAAAGTTATCGCTTCGAACTGTTCGAAGGCGAATAGACGGCTTGCATTACATACGCTCAGGACAATCCACCCCCAGCAGCCGCATCCCCTCGGAAATTCGATCGGCCACCAACTGACTCAAAGCCAAGCGAAGCGCACTGACCCCCTCTTCTTCATTGTTGAGTACTGAATGATTCTGGTACCAGCTGTTGTATGCCTTGGTGAGCTCAAAAACATAGTGAGCCACCTGAGCGGGATTGTACTGCTCGGCTGCCTGATGCAGAACTTCATCGTACTGATCGCACAAACTGATCAATCCGATGGCGGCCGCATCGGCCTCGGCCCATTTGGCCGTCTGTAGTTCCGATCCGGCTGCCTTGCGCTGAAGGGAGCGGATACGTGCGTGGGTGTACTGAATGAAAGGACCGGTGTCTCCGTTGAAGTCCACAGACTCCTCCGGGTCGAACAACATGTTCTTGGCGGGATCGACTTTCAGGATGAAATATTTCAGGGCACCCAGACCCACCATGGAATACAGGCTTTGTTTTTCCTCTGCCCCCAATCCGTCGGTCTTGCCCAGTTCCTGAGAAATCTGCTGAGCGGTCTGTTTCATCTCATCGATCAGATCGTCGGCATCGACCACAGTACCCTCTCTGGATTTCATCTTTCCGCTGGGCAGGTTGACCATGCCGTACGACAGATGATACAGTCGTTCCGCCCATTGGTGGCCGAGCCTTACGAGTACTAGGAAGAGCACCTTGAAGTGGTATTCCTGTTCATTGCCCACGGTATAGACCATTCCGTCCAAACCAAAATCCACGTATCGCTGAATGGCTGTGCCAATGTCCTGGGTCATGTAGACTGCTGTTCCGTCGCTGCGCAAGAGGATCTTTTCGTCCAGACCCTCATCGGTCAGATCGATCCAAACACTGCCATCTTCCTTGGCAAAGAACACCCCTTCATTCAATCCCTTCTGTATCTCGTCCTTGCCCAGTAGGTAGGTCTCGCTCTCGTAGTAGTTCTTGTCGAAGTCCACCCCCAAGGAAGCGTAGGTGGTTTCAAATCCGGCATAGACCCAGCTGTTCATCTCCCGCCAGAGCTCCAGGACATCCGGATCGCTCTCCTCCCATCTTCTAAGGAGCGACTGTGCGCCCAAAAGGCAGGGTGCTTCTTTTTTGGCCGCCTCCTCGGTCCGGCCTGTTGCCATGAGCTCAGCAACCTCCTTCTTGTACATCTTGTCGAAGGCCACATAGAACTCACCCACCAACTTATCTCCTTTCATCCCTCTGGACGCAGGCGTGTCGCCCTCGCCCTTCTGCTGCCAGGCATACATGCTCTTGCAAATGTGGATGCCTCGGTCGTTGATCACCTGCACCTTGGTCACCCGGTGACCTACGGCTTTTAGGATCTCGCTGACCGAATGACCCAGAAGATTGTTTCGGATGTGTCCGAGGTGAAGCGGCTTGTTGGTGTTGGGGGATGAGTATTCCACCACCAGTTCCCGAGGCGCTTCCACTGATGTGTTCGGCGCTGCCTCAAGCTGGGATCTCAGGCGATCCGTCCAGAAATTGGGACGCAAGCTCAAATTGAGAAAGCCCTTCACCACATTGAATCCGTCTACCGCACTGACCTGTTCCATCAGTCTTTCACCGATCCGCTGAGCCAATTCAGGCGGCGGCATCCCGGCCGAGCGGGTATAGGGGAAAACCACGAGCGTGAGCTGTCCGTCAAATTCCTTTCTGGTGATCTGAAGAGCGGGTGGTTCTGTCTGCACACCAAATTCAGCGGAGAGGATATCCACGACTGCTTCACTGAGTACCGCCTTGATTGCACGCATGGGAACGATCTTTTTTGAAAGCGCACAAAGGTACATCGGGCACCTGTTCAAAGCCCCTACCTTTGCCACCTCCTGACAAAACGCAACATGAGCAAACACATCGTTTCCGTCGGTTCCATCGAATGCGGATCGCCGGACCTCTTCCTCATATCGGGTCCCTGTGTCATTGAGGAAGAATCCCTGATGATGACCGTCGCCGAAAAACTCAAGATCGTTTCTGAGGAGACAGGCGTTCCGATGATCTACAAGTCTTCCTTCCAGAAGGACAACCGCAGCAGTGTGGACTATTATCAGGGGCCCGGGCTGGATGAAGGACTGCGGATCCTGCAGAAGGTCAAGGACGAATTTGGATTTCCGCTCATCTCAGACATTCATTACCCAGATCAGGTGTCGGCTGCAGCAGAAGTGCTGGATGTGATCCAGATACCGGCTTATTTATGCATGCAAACGGGCCTGGTCACTGAAGCGGCCAAGACCCAAAAACCCATCAATCTGAAGCACGGTCAATTCCTGGCTCCGGAGAACATGATCAAGCCCGTGCAAAAAGTAGAATCCACGGGCAATCACAAGATCATTCTGACCGAACGCGGCTACACCTTTGGATACAACGATCTGGTGGTGGATCCCCGTTCTTTCCATCACCTGGCCGAATCTGGCTATCCCGTGGTCTTCGATGTCACGCATTCGATCAGGAAATACGGCATCCCAAGTGCCGATCCTTCAGGAGGTGCGCGCCAATACCTGAATGTACTCGCCCGAGCCGCGGTGGGCGCAGGAGTGGATGGCTTGTTCATAGAAACCCATCCCTGTCCGAGTGAAGCGCTTTGTGACGCTGCCAGCCAGCTGGACATCGATCATCTCAAGGGCTTTCTGGAGCCTCTATTGGAAATTCACCGCATCGAGCGCTCATTTCGCGACCGCAATTGAGCAGAGGCCGTATTTTCGCCACACCAATCTGAACTACTTATGGAGCTTTATCTGGATTCAGCCGATATCAACGAGATCAAGGAAGCCTTTGAATTGGGATTCCTTACCGGCCTGACCACCACCCCCACCTTCATGCACCGGCATGGGATCACGGACATCGACGGAACCATCCTCGAGCTGGCCAAGATCGTCCCCGTACTTCAGATCGAAGCACTGGGTGAGACCGCAGACGAGATCGTGGCCGAAGCCGAACGTCAGGACGCGCTTGGACTGGACCGCAGCAAAACAGTGTACAAGATCCCCATCTCGGTGGAAGGCGTGAAAGCCTGTCGCCGTCTGGTGGATATGGGCTACATGGTCAACATCCACTTGGTGTACACCCTTCAGCAGGCCTATATGGCGATGTCTGCAGGCGCATCCTATGTATGCCCGTTGGTTGGAAGGCTGCAGGATCAGGGACACGACGCCTTGGGCCTCGTGCAGCAATGTGTGGAAGCGGTGAATTACTACGGCTACGACACACGCATCATGTTCTCTTCTGTACGGAATGTGGAGCATGTCAAGAATGCGTTGAACGTCGGTGTTCACACTGTGACCGTTCCATGGAAGATCATGAAGAAGCTCACCGAGAATCACTTCACCCAGATCGGGACGGACGAATTCTTCGAACACACCCGACTGATGACCGAATCGGTGAAAGATGTGATCGGAGGCAACAACCCGGTGGTCACTTCCGACAAGAGCATTGCAGATGCACTGGTGGTGATGACCCAAGGTGGTTTTGGTGCAGTGACCATCGTTGACGGCGCTCAGCGGCCGATCGGCATGTTCACAGACGGTGATCTCCGCAGACTCATTTCCAAGGATGGTGGAAACGTGATCGAAAAAGCACTTTCCGATCTGCCCATGAAACAGCCGATCAGTGTGGAGGGAATGGAACTGCTGTACACGGCAGAAGCACTGCTCCGCGAGAAGGAAGTCGACACCCTGGTGGTCACTGAAGAAGGAAAGGCCATCGGCATGGTCGATGTCCAAGACCTGATCAAAAAGAGCTGATGTCCAGCTCGGATCTCTCTTCTTTCACAGAAGAAGGAGCCCTGTTCGGTGCATCCGATGTAGAGTTGAAGGAGCGCATTGCCTCCATTCGCATGCTCATCTTCGACTGGGACGGTGTTTTCAATAATGGATTCAAAGACAGCTCTGGCAGCAGTTCGTTTTCGGAGATCGATTCGATGGGCATCAACCTGCTCCGCTATGGGCTGTATCGCACAAGCGGTAATCTTCCCCGGGCCTACGTACTCAGCGGGGCTTCCAATGCATCTGCGCGCGCCTTTGCGGAAAGGGAGCACTTTGACGGGGTCTACCTCAACCACAAGAACAAATTGGATGCTTTTCAGCGGATGCTTGAAAAGCACCGGATCAAAAAGGAGGAAACGGCATTCTTCTTCGATGATGTGCTGGACCTTGGTATGGCCAAGCAGGTGGGTTTCCGTGTCTTCATGGGCAATGGCTATTCATCTGCATTTTCCGCTTTTGTCCAAAAAAAGAAACTGTGGGACCTGATCCCCGCCCGTTCAGGAAAGGATCATGCCTTGAGAGAGAGTTGCGATCTCATGCTCACCGCCCTCGGGATCTATGATGAGGTCTTGGAAGATCGTCTGAACTTCACGGAGGCCTACTCCGATTACTGGAAAAAGCGACAGAGCATTCCCACCCGCTATCAGGAAGCCCAATAAAAGCGGCTCTTCCTCTTTTTCGATTTTTGCCCCATCATGAATCAATTGTTCTACGCCCCGGACCTGCCGGATTCCGACCTCCTTCCGGAGAGCGAGTCCCATCATCTGCATCGGGTCATGCGCATGGAAACGGGAACCGAAATCCACGCCACCGACGGCAAAGGCTCGTTCTTTCGGTTGAAGACCCTCGGACTTGCTGCTGACCGCATGAAAGTGGAATTGTTGAGCCAGGAAAGTGACCTCCACATGCAGCGACCTGTGCACGCAGCGAGCGAAGAAAGTTGCGGACCGACCGCCTGCAGCGCATCGCTCTATCGGCCATGAAACAGTCCCTTAGAAGCAGACTCCCCGAGATCGATGCGCCCATGACCTTTGATGCCTTCCTTGAGCAATACAAAAACAGGGATCTGCTGCTTGCGCACTGTGAGAAGGGTCAGAAGCTTACACTGAACGAAGTTCCTCAAAACAACGCCCCTGTTCTGTGCATAGGTCCCGAAGGAGACTTCAGCCAAGAAGAGATCGAAAAAGCTCAGGCAAAGGGAGCGTCAATGATCGACCTCGGAAATTATCGACTGCGCACAGAGACTGCCGCCGTTCACGGCTGTTCGCTTCTGGCGGCGGCCCTGCGGTAAAAATGGAATCCATTCTTGGAGTAGAGCCTCTCCGCATCCGGCCATTCGCGCTCAAATTCCTCTTGCCGGCCTTCTTTTACAGATATATAGGTGGTTCTTTGCAGTTCCTGTGTCCGGTCCCAGAGCTGTGCTGATCCAGCCGACTCCGGCTGTACTTCACCATAGAACATCGGAACGTAGCTCTTGAATTTGTAAGTGGTCTTCCCGGCATCTTCATCGGCCACGGATTGGAAGAATTCTATATGTGCACGCTGGGAAATGGCCTCTACACGTGCAATGAAAAAGAACAAGGCCAACTGCACCCAGAGCGCCTGACCCAAAAACAGGATGTTCAACGCTTTGACGGGCCGCCTGTGGTAGATCAGTTGAAATGCCAGCAGCAGCACCAGCGCCAACAAGGAAGGCAGATAGGCGAACAAAGGCCAGTCGACCACTGCCTCCAGATTGGCCCGTGCAAAGGGATCCGAAGCAGTGAGTTTGTAAAGCCACTCGGGGGTTCGGCCCAGAGCGACAAGGGCCACAGAAACTACGAAATACAAAAATCCGATTAAGGCAATGGCAAAGCGAAAAAAAGGAGACAAGCGCCAGCTCTTGCTCGACATTTTCTCCAGTGCAAGGGCCGCCAGGTAGGTCAGAGGGAAATATGCGAGAGAAGAGTAATGCACGATCTTGGATCGTACCAGGCTGAAAAGGACGAGCACCACGCCGAGCAAAATGATCATCCAAAGTCGCATGTCCCGCTGCACGCCTTTTTCTTCGCTCCTGGATGCGAGACTGCGCAGGGCAAAGAGCGAAGCCGGGAAACAGCCCAGAAGAAGGACCACAAAATGGTAGGCTGGGAAACCTCCGCCCCGCATCGGGCGTGGTGAGCAGGGCCCTTTGCCGCTCAGTGAATTCGATCAGAAAGGAAGGGCCATTCACCAACCATTCGGCACCGTACCACAGCCCCGTGACCAGCGCCACACCCAGGGAGAAG
>RFXV01000095.1 GCA_009921445.1 Flavobacteriia bacterium | reverse complement strand
CCTTCGTATTCCGTGGCCAGTTCCTCAACGATCGGACCCACCATACGGCATGGACCGCACCATTCTGCCCAGAAATCGACGAGCACAGGTGTCTCGGACTTCATGACTACTTCTTCGAAATTATCTGCTGTTATCTCTACTGCCATGGTAAATTATTTATAAAGTCAAATGTACGTTGAGCGGTGTGCTGTGGGCAGTGAGGGACGATAGTTTTTCCCCTGCTTATCATCAGCCGCATCTATTTGCTCTGCAGTCTGTAGGTGACCGGCATGGCGTCCAGGGTTTCGAGCAACTCGTGTTTGATCTCCAGCTTTCGGCTGTGGTGATCCTGCAGCATCAGTTCCAGCCCACTGTGCTCCACACGTACTTCGTACGATACCCCGTCCTTATCGTTCCAGAACGGGTCCATGGCTTGGATGATGCGATCGATGAATGGGGTGTCCAGCTGATGGAGTTCGATCAAGAGTTGGATGCGTTCGACTTTCTCTTTGAGTACATCTTCAAGCATCAGTATCTGCTGTACACGGCTTCGCTTGACCAGTTGTTCTCTCCCGCTTTCCTTGAGCTTTTTGGTCCAGCTTTCAGCCAGAAGGCTCAGGTGCAGGAGTCGATCGCTCTCCATCAGGTGCCGGTATTTCAGATAAGACTCTCCATTGAGGAACAATTCAAAGCTTCCGGAATAATCCTCGATCTGCAGGACTCCGTATTCCTTTCCTGCCTTGCTGACCCCATGACGAACCTGGGAGACGAATCCGGCCAGGGTATGGTTTCCCGGCAACCAGCCTTCACTGCCTTCGGCATTCATCATTTCGCCGTAACGCCGGCAATCGATGCTTGTGAACTGATCGATCTCTCTGCGGTAGTCGTCCAGCGGATGGCTGCTCAGATAGATGTTCAGGTATTCCTTCTCTTTTTTGAGCTTGACCATTCTGGGCCATTCATCCACTTGTGGAAGTTGCGGCTCAGGTAAGCTGATGGATGAACTTTCACCAAAGAGGCTGACCTGTGAACTGTTCTTCTCCTCCCTGAGGCTTTGGGCGTAGCGAACCGACTTCTCGAGGAAGGTCTTCTGGTCCTCCTCGTAGAAGAAAAGGCTTCGTTTGCCGTCCATCAGCTGGTCAAAGGCGCCAGCACAGATCAGCGCTTCCATGGTCTGTCGACTGGTGGATCGTCCATCCACTCGGCTGAGAAATTCAAAGAAATCGCTGTACGTGCCATTTTCTTCGCGTTCCGCAACAATGGAAGTACAAGCAGACTCACCAACGCCCTTCATGGCTGCCAGACCAAAGCGTATGGCTCCTTTTTCATTCACAGCAAATCCTTCAAGACTCTCGTTCACATCCGGCCCAAGTACCTCCAGACCCATTCTGCGGCATTCTTCTATGAAGAAGGTCACCTTCGTCAGATCGCTCTTATTGTGTGAAAGCAGAGCGGCCATGAATTCGGAAGGGTAGTTGGCCTTCAGGTAGGCGGTCTGCCAGGCCACCACAGAATAGCAAGCGGAGTGGGATTTGTTGAACGCGTACTTCGCAAAGGCCTCCCAGTCGCTCCAGATCTTTTCAAGCACGTCGGATGGGTGCCCGTTCTTACCTGCGCCTTCCATGAAGAGCGGTTTGAGTTTATCGAGTTGGGACTTGATCTTCTTTCCCATGGCCTTCCGCAACTGATCTGCCTGGCCCCGAGAGAATCCGGCCAGTTTTCGGCTCAGCATCATGACCTGTTCCTGGTAGACCGTGATACCGTAGGTCTCGGAGAGGATCTCTTCCATGATCGGCAGGTCGTATTGGATCTCTTCCTCCCCATTCTTTCTGCGGGCAAACTGCGGGATGTATTCCATGGGCCCTGGCCGGTACAAGGCGTTCATCGCGATCACATCCTCAAACCTTTCGGGCCGAAGCAGGCGAAGATTCTTCTGCATGCCGGGCGATTCGAACTGGAAAAGACCCGTGGTTTCTCCTTTGGCAAAAAGCTCCATGGTCTTTGGGTCGTCGAGCGGAATGGATTCCATATCCAGGCTGATCCCATGCCTTCTGTGGATCAGTTCACAACTCGTATTGATGATGCTCAGGGTCTTGAGGCCAAGGAAATCCATCTTGAGCAGGCCTGCATCTTCAACCACATCGTTGTCGAATTGAGTAGCCATCATCATGGCCTCTTTGGGCCGCATGATGGGAACCAGGTTGTTCATCTGTTCGGGAGTGATGATCACTCCACAGGCGTGGATGCCGGTATTCCTGAGCGAGCCCTCGATCTTCATGGCCGTGCTCAGCACGCCACCCCAGCGCTTGTCTACTTCGGCGATGCGTTTCAGCTCATAGGCGTTGTTGAGCTGCTCCCGGTTGTTGATGAGTTCGGCCAGTTCTCGGTCGGTACCGTTCAGCAGCTGCCGGAGTTTCACTCGGTCCGGCATGAGTTTGGCCAACCGATTGACCTCTTCGATGGGGATGTCCAATACACGCGCAGTATCGCGAATGGCACTCTTGGCGGCCATGGTGCCGTAGGTGATGATGTGCGCCACTTGGTCACTGCCGTAGGTGTCGATGACGTACTGTATGACCTTGTCCCTTCCGATGTCATCAAAATCAATATCGATATCGGGCAGGCTGATGCGGTCGGGATTGAGGAATCGCTCAAAGAGAAGACCGTATTTAAGCGGATCGACATTGGTGATGCCGGTGCAGTAGGCCACAACAGAGCCCGCGGCCGATCCCCGTCCCGGTCCAACGCTCACTCCCATTTCCCGGGCCTTGCCTGTAAAGTCTTGTACGATAAGGAAATAGCCCGGATATCCTGTGCGTTCGATGGTGCCAAGTTCAAAATCCAAACGATCCTTGACCTCTTTCGAGAGCGTTTCTCCGTAGCGCTCCTGTGCGCCTTGATAGGCCAGATGCCTCAGATAGGCATTTTCACCTCGCTTCCCCTCATCTTCTTTGTCCAATGGATCTTCGAAGGCTTCAGGAATGCCGAATTTCGGCAGCAGGACAGGTCTCTTCAGCGGATAGGCCTCGATCCGCTCCACCATCTGCGCAGTACAGGCCAGCGCCTCGGGCAGATCAGAGAAAAGAGAGGCCATCTCCTCGCGGCTCTTGAGATAAAATTCTTCATTGGGCATGCCAAATCGGAAACCGCGACCCCGACCAATGGGGTCGTTCTTTTTGGCATTGTCCTTTACGCAGAGCAAAATATCCTGCGCCTCCGCGTCTTCCTTCTCGATGTAGTAGGTCTCGTGGGCGGCGAAATAGGGGACATCGTATTTTTTGCAGAACGATATCAGGGTCTTGTTGACCACTTCTTCGGCTTCGACACCGTGCCGGTTGATCTCGACATAGAAGTTTTCGCCAAAGGCTTCTTTCCACCAGCAGAAAGCTTCTTCTGCCTGGGTTTCGCCCACGTTCAGAATGAGGTGAGGCACCTCTCCTGACAGACCTCCACTGGTAGCGATGAGCCCTTCGCTGTGCTGCATGAGCAACTCCTTGTCTATGCGGGGGACGTAATAGAATCCTTCTGTGAAGGCGATGGAGCTCAACTTGGCCAGGTTCTCGTAACCTTTCTTGTTCATGGCATAGAGTGGGATCCGTCGGCCATCATCTTTGACCTTGTGGTCTTCATGCTTGCTGCACACAAAGGCTTCATATCCGATGATCGGCTTGATACCGGCCTTTTCTGCCGCTGAGACAAAGGCAAAAGCCCCGTACATATTTCCGAAATCCGTGAGCGCGACGGCTTTCATGCCCAGATCGGCTGCTCTTTGTGCGAGCTGATCGATGGAACAAGTGGCCTGCAGGACGGAGAACTGACTGTGCACATGCCAGTGGGCAAATCCCTCAGCAGCACCCAGATCTGCAGAGCCTTCAGGACCTGAAGAGGTAATAGCGGCATCCTCTTCCTGTTTCTGCTCCTGCTCCTCTGCTTCGTAAGGCTGTACATTCAGGCCAATGGCCTCAATGGGCGCGGGATTCCTTTCCCTGAAAACCTTCAGCTCGTCCGTGCTCAGTTGTGCTTTTTCAGCGGGGATGACACCTTGCCTGATGAGTTCGAGGAAACAGCGCGTGGTGGCCTCCACATCAGCTGCTGCATTGTGGGCCGCATCGAATCCTTCGCCAAACAATTTCTGGTGGAGTTCGGTCAGGGTGGGCCATTTGAATCCGCCTCCTCTTCCGCCGGGAATCTGGCAAAAGGCTGTGGCGTCGTCCTTGGTGTCCACCGAATGCAACCCGAACAAGGCAGAGTCCATCTGCACCCGATGGTGTTCGGCACCTACGATGTTCAGATCGAATTGAATGTTGTGGCCCGCAACCACCTGCGCCTTGGCCAAACTCGACTCGAAAGCGTCGAGCACCTCCTTCAGCGGCCGTCCATAGGTGGTGGCCCGTTCCGTGGAAATACCGTGGATCTTCTCGGAGTTGTAGGGAATGGTGAAACCATCCGGACGAACGATCATGTTCTGTACCTCGATCAGAGTGCCATCCGCATCGTGCAGCTGCCAAGCCAACTGAACCAGACGGGGCCAATTGGCTGAATCACTGAGCGGAGCGTTGAAATTCTTCGGAAGACCGGTGGTCTCCGTATCATAGATGAGAAACATAGTACAGACAGAAAAAGCTGCGATCGATCACAGCCTATCGAATGTAAAAAAGATCATCGCTGAGTGGGTGGTCAGAGGGCTTCCTTTTTCAACAGAATGTCCTCGGAAGGGGAGGCTGGCATTTGCTCATTCGGATGCCCGATCCAGCAGATTTTGAGGGATCTTCTTGGTGGCCTCGGCGCCCAGTTCACGCAGCCGTTCCATTCTTCCGATCACCGTTCCGCCCTTTTTGGGGCTGTCAATGAGTTTGTTCATGGCCGCTGCATATTCATTCTTGGCATCGTCCATCTTTTTACCGACCTGAAGGAGGTCCTGGGTGAAACCGACGAATTTGTCGTACAGGGCGCCGCTCTCCCGTGCTATCTCGCGTACGTTCCTGCTCTGATTCTCCTGCTTCCAGATGTAACTGACCGTGCGCAGCGTGGCCAGCAGAGTGGATGTGCTCACAAGCACCACGTTTTTGTTCAGCGCCCGTTCAAAGAGACGAGGTTCTTCACTCAGCGCCAAATGAAGAGCGGGTTCAATGGGGACGAACATCAGCACATAGTCCGGGGTGTGGATCCCATCGACCTTCTGGTAATTGCGGCTGCCCAGGTCGTCGATGTGTTTCTCGATCGCCTTGGTGTGGGCCTTCAATGCGCTTTTCCGCTCGTCTTCGGACCGCCCTTCATCCAGGGTGCGGTCATAGTCCACCAGACTGACCTTGGCATCCAGAATGAGGTGTTTGTCATCGGGAAGTCGGATGAGATAATCCAAACGCTGTTTGCGGCCGTCCTCATTGTCGTGGGAGCTTTGCGCTTCGTAGTGGATCTTCTCCTGAAGTCCGGCGGCATTCAATATGGCCTCGAGTTGCATCTCGCCCCAGTCGCCCTGCAACTTTTTATCTCCTTTCAGTGCGTGGGTGAGCCTGAGGGTATCCTCGCTCATCTGTTTGCTGGTCTTGACAATGTCTTCGATCTGCTGCTTCAGGGCCGCTCCGTAGGCCACCTGCTCCTTGTTGTTCTGTTCGACCTTGGCCTCAAAGGACTTCAGTCTGTCGCGCAGCGGGTTGAGAAGCTGACCGACTTTCTCCTCATTCATTTTGATGAATTTCTCGCTCTTCTCGTCCAATATCCTGTTGGAGAGATTCTCGAATTCCTTCTGGAAGCGCTCCTCCAAGGAGATCAATTGTTTTTCCTGTTGGGTCAATTTCTCATGCAAACGCGCTTGTTCGCTTTGAGCTGTTTTGAGAAGGCCTTCTTTTTTGATCAGTTCGTCCTGGCGTTCATCCAGTTTTTTCTGCAGCTCCTGGAACAATTCCTTGTCCACGCTTCGCTGTTCCAGCTGATCATAACGCTCTTGCAAAGCATCCCTTTCGGACCGGCGTACCCAATCCTCGGATGGCGAGCCACCAGCTCTTTCACTTTTTCCCGATCTCGAACGCGCAATGAAAAAGCCAAGGCCCGATCCGGCTGCTACGAGCAATATCCAGAGGAATTCACGCGCGCCATGCTTCATTCGGATCATGCTGTAGCGTCCGAGTACCTTGCCCAGTTCTCTTCGCTCTTCCTCACTCAGATGGATGCCCTCCTGTTGTTCTGCCACTGCGGTCCAGTAGCCGAGAAGTGAATCTTTTTCCGACCATTGTTGCGTGCCGTATCCTCCGCCGAGACTGTCTGCTTCTTCAACGATGCTGAGCAATTCCATCAGGGCGGTCTCAACCTCTTGTTCCGGGCTGAGCGCGATCTGGCATTGGGTCATCGCAAGAGCGATCAAGAGAAAAAAGACGTTGCGCATGAGGTGGATCATAAAGGCGGTGGGCCTGAAAATGAATGTACACTTTTTGTCAACCAGCTGCGCACTTCCTCTGGATGATCTCTCCACAAAAGATGTCCGGCTTGTGGTAAGATTTCCGCATTCATATGTTGCTTTTTGGGAAAGATCGGATCCTTGGCTCCGTGGAGGCGAAGGGCTTCTTTTGGTGCATCAAGCCGTGCAGTGACACTTTGCCTGAGCGCCCAGTGGTAGGTTCTGGCGTCCACCTTTTTTATGTATTTCTTCAGTGCCAGGCCTTCTCTGCCTGCCAGGCCGGCACCACTTAGCATCCAGCTCTTCAGCCTTTCTGGGGAGAGTACGCGAAGAAGCGGAGGGATCAACGGAATTCTGAGCAGCGGATGCAGCTCTCGGCGATGCAGTACGATCCCGCCGGCTATGCCGAGTTCAACCAGATCACCCCGGAGCAGGTCCGGGAGCTGATGGAAGAGCCTCGAGGGCTCTGGCTGTCGCTGGAAGGCGTTCACGACTCGGACCTGGTGCAGCGTCTGGGGACGGTGCTCGACATGCCCCCGCTCCTTTTGGAGGACATCGTCAGCGCCCGACAGCGCCCCAAGGCCGAA
>RFXV01000094.1 GCA_009921445.1 Flavobacteriia bacterium | reverse complement strand
GAAGGGAACCGGTGTTGGTCAGGCGGTGACCTGGAGCCTGTCCATCCCCCTCCCGATAAAAAGAAGCATTCCATCGCCATGCCCAGGAACCAGTGTTCTTAGAAAGAAGTGCATGTAAGGAATGAGACCGGCCATTGGTGCCAAAGGCATAAGCCGTGCGTCCTTTCCATCTATCTGAAAACGGTATGGCCGTGGCCTGAAGAGAGATCGAAGCACCATTGGATGCTCCCGGCACACTGAGACTGCCCACACCTTTGATCACTACGATCTCCTGGGCCGACAGGGCATCGAGCTCAGGCGCATGGTCATTGCCCCATTGCTGGGCAGAGTGCAGAACGCCCCTGTTCATGATGTTCAATCGGTTGCCCGTCAATCCGTGGACCATCGGTTTTCCGATCCCAGAACCATTCCGGATCAACGAAACACCCCGAACATTCTCCAATTGATCCGAGAAACTAGAAGAGGGCGCATTCCAGAGATCCTTTTCACTCAGGCGAACGCCTAGGCCTGAGCTGTCCCTGTGGTGCGCTTTTTCCACCGGAACCTCAGACAGCACTTCATTGGTCCGACTCAGCTGAATGGAAAGCTGAGCGTCGACCTCCTGGACCTGAACCTCCGTATAAAAAGACACATACCCCAACCTGATCACACTGAGCGTGTACAAGCCGGGGCACAGTCCGTCAAATTCAAACGATCCTGCAGCATCTGATATTCTCAACCAACCGCCAGGATTCAATCCGATCAAGGCATCAGATACCGCTTCATTGTCCTGACCGGTGATCAGACCGGACAGTTTTTCCTGACATCCTTTCTGAGCCGTTGCTCCGAACTGAAACAACAAGGCAAAGCAGAGGATGCATATTCGTTTTTGAATGCGCCTACAAGACATGTATTTGGAAGATCACCTCAATATCGGTTTCTCCTCCCGCATTGGTAATATCTCCATCACTTACGCCAGATGCAGACTTATCTGGTTCATGACGAAGGGTGATGGTGAGTGAATAATCACCTGGATCAGAAGCTGAAAGCTCAGACAGCAATCCGAGGGGCTGCTGGTTCGCATCTGTGTCCGAATAAGAGACGCTCAGCGCAGGATCAGAAGACTGGAAGAAGAATTGGTGCTCTTCCGCCTCTGCAAAGATCTCGGCCGTTATATTGCCGGCTGGACTTTCGGTCTCATTCAAAAGACTCAGAGAGCCATTGTAGCTCACACCTGAAGTGATCGTATCGACAGTGATCATCGGGGCATTTCCTCCGTCGCCGTCAAGATCTTGAAAAGTGAAGGTGTGTACAGAACCGGCACCGGTCAAGGTGTAGGTGAGCGTAGTGATCACCTCCTCCTCATTCGGGATCAGCGGATCATTTACTTCATCCTCACAGGATAGAAATAATGCGCTGCTGGCCAGCAGCACGAATACAACTCTTTTCATGATTTGATTTTCGACAAATATACTCCATGCAACATTGTTGCGTAAATATATTTTTCAATCCCGACTCACAGTGTTCATGGACGCACCACAAAGGGAAAGCTCACTTCAATTTCCACCTTGCCACCTGCATTGCTTGGGTCTCCCTGTTGGACGCCTATTCCTGTTTTGTTCGGTTGATGGACCAGGGAAATGGTCAGCTCTGATTCGCCAGGCGCCTGGGTGATCAATTGACTGAGCAAACCCACAGGACGTCCGTTCTGATCGGCATCGAGATAAAAGATATTGGCCAGGCTCTCGTCGTCCAGCTCAAAGAACAACTGATAATCCTTTGCTTCCGCGTCAATGGTGAGTGTGATGTCCTCAATGGGATTTTCCGTGTCGTCATACATCAGAATCGTGCCCTGGTAAGGCACCCCATAATCCAGGGTATCCATGGTCAGAATAGGCGGACTCCCTCCATCTCCATCTAGATCCTGAAAAAAGAACAATTGATTCAAACCATCCGGATCGTCCAAACTGTAGATGAGCTTGGTGATGGGTTCCTCCTCTATCGGGGGAATAATGGGATCGTCGATTTCTGTATCGCATGCCCAGGATCCTCCTAAAAGGATGACAAGAAGGGACACCAATGGATGTCTGCGCGCTCGGCTCATGGTTGTGCACATATTGTGCAAAACTAAATACCCGAGCTCTAAGCGTCTTTTGAACAGAAATGAAATTATTCACGTTAATTCATCGTTAAGTTTTTACCGCCTAAGACTTAAACAAAAAAAAACATTGTTGCAACCTGCTCGAACCAAATCAACATGAAGCATCTTATTTCCTCCTCAGAATCGATGCATGCGAAAGATGCAATGTATTCTACGGAAGTCAGTTCAACCTCCTCCGCGGAGGGCTACAGCTCGTTTGAAGCGTCTTCATCCATGGGATGGACGGTCGCCTCCGGCATTGGATTCGTCCTTATTCTGGCCTGGATGACCAACAAACTGTACCGATTGAAACCACCCGTCGATCTGATGGATGGCCCGGATGACATCGCTTGAAACTCCGTGTCGGGGCTGAAGGAGAATAACGCACCTTTGCAGCCCAACAAACAGTTCTCTTTTTGACTTCATTTCATCACCTCGGTCTCCCAGAGACATTGCTTTCGGCGATCGAGGACCTCGGATTCGAGAAGCCCAGCGAGATCCAACTCGAGTCCATCCCCCTGCTCCTGACCGAAGAAACCGATTTCATCGGACTGGCCCAGACCGGTACGGGAAAAACAGCGGCCTTTGGCCTCCCACTTCTCTCTTACCTGGAAGCGCAGCCCGCAAAGCACACGCAGGCGCTTATTCTGGCACCCACCCGCGAACTCTGTCAGCAGATCACCGAACAGATGCAGGCCTTTGCGAAAAACATTTCGGGCTTGAACATCCTCTCTGTCTATGGCGGTGCCGCCATCCAAAATCAGCTTCGGGCGCTCAAAAAACCACAGCAGCTCATTGTGGCCACACCAGGCCGACTCATCGACCTGATGGAACGCAAAGCGGTACGTTTGGATCGGCTGTCCCATGTGGTCCTGGACGAAGCCGATGAGATGCTGAATTTTGGATTCAAAGAAGACATCGATCGCATTCTTCAAAATTCGCCACCTTCTCGTCATACATGGTTGTTCTCGGCGACGCTCAATCCAGACCTGAAGCGGATCGTAGAAGAATTCATGAATGATCCGCAAGAGGTTCGACTCAGCAGACCCAATGAGGTCAACCGCTTGATCGAGCATGAATATGCGCTGGTCATGCCCAAGAATCGGACGGAGGCTCTTTGCCGTTTTCTGGACTCTGAACCCAATATGCGCGGAATCGTATTCTGCCGTACCAAAATGGACACGCAAAAACTGGCGGATGAACTCGGCCAGCGGGCCTACCGCTCCGATGCCCTTCACGGCGACCTCAGTCAGGTGCAAAGGGACCGGGTAACCAATAAATTCAGAAGACACGAACTGCAGGTGCTCATCGCCACGGATGTGGCTGCGCGCGGCTTGGATGTTCAAGATCTGACGCATGTCTTCCACTTGAACATTCCCGATGATTTTGCCTACTACACGCATCGCTCTGGCCGGACGGCGCGGGCCGGTAAAACCGGTGTGTCCATGGCCCTGATCTCTCCGAGGGATGAGTTCAAGGTGAACCAACTCAGCAAGAAGCTCCAGATCCAATTCAAGAACCGGAGCATTCCCGATGCCAAGGATATTCTCCGCGGTCGTATCCGGAATTGGACCGATCAGATCCTAAATACAGATACGGGGAAGAAGAAGAACCACAAATTGCTGAACGAAGTACTGGATCAGCTCGAAGACGTATCGAGGGAGGAACTGGTACACCGCATGCTCATTCTTGAATTTCAAAAACTCCGTGCACACAGCGATAAGGACTTGAATGCCTTTTCCGAAAAACGTCATACCCCGCGCTTCAGCGGCAAGCCCATGGCAAAAGGAAAAAAGAACTTCCGAAGCAACCGTTCCGCTGGCCCAGGGGGCAAGAGCAAGAACTTCAAGAAGCGTTTTAGAAAATAGTCCATCCGGTCCAGAATTCTGAGTTCTTTTCAATGAAGCCGCGGCAAGGGTGCAGGCCATGCTTTGAACAGGCACGCAGATCTTGAAACCGCAACGGATTCCATGAGCCGTCATTTTGCCCGTAAAGAAGAGCCGAGCCCGTCTTACTTTTAACCCATAATTGTATCAAGCCCGTGGGAAAAAGAAGCATGCTGATGATCCTCGATGGCTGGGGAATCGCCGAAAACGAGAAGGTCTCTGCCATCCACAAGGCAAACACGCCCTTTGTCGACAGCTTGTACAGCAGCTGTCCGAATACAGCTCTGGAGGCCAGTGGGCGCTTTGTTGGACTCCCGGAAGGACAGATGGGGAACAGTGAAGTCGGACACATGAATCTGGGTGCTGGACGAATCGTTTATCAGGAATTGGAGCGCATCAACCAAAGCATTGCGCGCAAAGAGTTTTTCGAAAGACCCGCCCTGCGCGCTTTCATGCAGCAAGTCAAAAAGTCTGATCGCCCGCTTCATCTGATGGGGTTGGTTTCAGACGGTGGGGTGCACTCCCATTTGGAACATCTGAAGGCCCTGTGTACCATGGCCCACTCCTTCGATCTGAAGGAAGTCTACATACACGCCTTCACCGATGGGCGCGATTGCGATCCCAAGAGTGGATCGGGCCATCTCCAAGACCTTGAAAAACACCTTGAGTCGACCACTGGAACGATCAGTTCGGTGATCGGCCGGTACTATGCCATGGATCGGGATCGGCGATGGGAACGCACACAAAAGGCATATGACCTCTTGGTCCACCGCAAAGGCAGGCCCTTCGAAAGTGTTCAGCAACTGATGAATTCAAGCTACGAAGCAGGGGTCACAGACGAATTCGTCGAAGCGGCACAACGCAGCATTGAAGGGGTTTCACTGCCTGGGATCAAAGACGGGGATTCGGTCATCTGTTTCAACTTCCGCACAGATCGGGGTCGGCAGATCAGCGAAGTGCTCACCCAAACCGACCAAGCCGAGTATGGAATGAAGGCACTGGATCTGAATTACCTGACCATGACCCGATACGATGAATCCTTTGATGGTATCGAGATCGCATTTGAGAAAGAAGATCTCCTCGAAACCATTGGAGAAGTCATCTCCAAGGCAGGCAGGACTCAGGTGCGCATCGCCGAAACAGAGAAATATCCCCACGTGACCTTTTTCTTTTCAGGAGGACGGGAGGCCCCCTTCCCAGGTGAACGCAGACTTCTCTGCCCCTCGCCCAAGGTGGCGACCTACGACCTGCAACCGGAAATGAGCGCCGAAGACATCAAAGACCGGATCATTCAGGACATATCGGAAAACCAGCCCGATTTCATCTGCCTGAATTTTGCCAATCCCGATATGGTAGGCCATACGGGAGTCATGGAAGCAGCCGTCAAGGCGTGCGAAACGGTCGATCGCTGTGCAGAACGAGTGGTGAAAAAAGCCATCGATGCCGGCTATTCCATCATCATTCTGGCCGACCACGGAAATGCGGACAGAATGGAAAATCCGGATGGCAGTCCACACACGGCACACACCACCCGGCCCGTACCCTGTTTTCTTTTGGGGGGCGGAACAGAAACACGAACTTTACGCAATGGCGTTTTGGGGGATGTAGCGCCCACTTTACTCGAATTGATGGAGATCGATGCACCCGATGCCATGACAGGAAAAAGCCTATTGATATGATCCCGCAGGAATCAAAGATCATTGCCGTGGACTTTGACGGCACCATTGCCGAGGACCGCTATCCAGGAATCGGCAAACCCATGCCCTTCGCATTTGAAACCTTGAAAATGCTTCAAGGCGATGGACATCGTCTTATTCTATGGACCTACCGAACGGGCAAAAAACTCAATGAGGCCGTGGAATTTTGCAGAGAACACGGCATCGAATTCTATGCGGTGAACAAGGGTTTTCCCGAAGAGGACATGCAACACCCGGATACGGGTCGGAAGATCCATGCAGATCTGTTCATCGACGACCGCAACTTTGGTGGCTTTCCCGGTTGGGGCGTCATCTACCAGAAGCTGAGTCCGGAAAACAGAAAAATAGAGCTCGAGGAGAAGCAGAAGAGACGCCGCGGCTTTTTCGGACGTAGAAGATGATCCGCTACAAGACAGAACAGCAGATAGAGCTCATGCGCAAGAGTGCCCTTTTGGTCTCAGACACCTTGGGTATGCTGGCAGGGCTGGTGGCACCTGGCGTGAGTCCTCTTGATCTGGACAAGAAAGCAGAGGAATTCATCCGAGACATGGGCGGCGCCCCGGGCTTTCTCGGTTTGTACAACTGCCCAAGCACCCTGCTCACATCGGTCAATGAACAGGTCGTTCATGGTATCCCCACAGACAAACCCCTGCAGGACGGAGATATTGTTTCCATCGATTGTGGTGTGTTCATGGGTGGGTACTACGGAGATCACGCCTTCACCTTCACCGTGGGCGAGGTGGAAGCAAAAATCCGGAAACTACTGGAAGTTACCTATGAGTGCCTGATGAAAGGCATTGAACAATGCAAAGAAGGCAACCGCATCGGAGATATCGGCCATGCGGTGGAAACACATGCAACCGACCACGGATATGGCGTTGTGCGGGAGCTTGTCGGACACGGACTGGGCACACAGCTGCACGAAGAACCGCAGGTGCCCAATTTTGGTCGGCAAGGAAAAGGGAAAAAGATCAAGGACGGCCTCACCGTGGCCATTGAACCCATGATCAACATGGGCACCCACCGGGTCAAGCAACTTGCGGACGGATGGACGATCGTTACAGCAGATGGTCTTCCAAGCGCGCATTTTGAGCACGATGTAGCTGTAGTGAATGGAGCACCCGAGATCCTCTCTTCCTTTGAACCCATTTTCGAGGTGATCGGAAATCCATTCGAGAACAAAAGCGAAGCATGAGTCTTTATCGCCTCGCTCTAAACCATATCCCACGACCGCTGCTCATCCGACTGAGCTATGTATTCAAGTGGATCGCACCCCTATTTCTGTCTGGAGATCGCTTTGAAGATCCGATCGACGGAAAGACCTATCGAAAACTACTGCCCTATGGCTACGGAAAGGTGCAGCGCCCCAACGCCCTCTCTCCTTCCTCCCATTCTCTGGAAAGGCACAGACTGCTTTGGCTTTACTTGAAGAAAGAAACGGATTTCTTTCAAAAGAAGAGAAGCCTGCTGCACATTGCGCCCGAGCAGTGTTTTTTGG
>RFXV01000093.1 GCA_009921445.1 Flavobacteriia bacterium | reverse complement strand
ACTTTGAGTGTGAGATCCATCCTCCTTGCATTTTAAAGATTAACCGCTATTTGTAGCTTCTTGTTTTGACTTCTATGTGGTCGTAGACCAGGTCTTCCTTGTTCAATTTGGCCTTGCTCGGGTCGCCGGTGTATTCCCAGGCTGAGACATAGGTGAAGTTGGCATCGTCACGGAGCGCCTCTCCTTCCTCTGTCTGGTATTCCACTCGGAAATGACCGCCGCAGCTCTCATTCCGGTCCAGCGCATCCAAACACATCAGTTCGCCAAGCTCCAGCAGATCGGCCACGCGAAGTGCCTTTTCCAGCTCGGGATTCATGCTCGATGCGGAACCCGGGATGCGTACATCCTTCCAGAATTCGGCGCGCAGTGCCTGAATGTCCTTGATGGCCTGCTCCAAACCTTCCTTGCTGCGCTCCATGCCGCACTCGTTCCACATGATCTTGCCCAGGCGTTTGTGAAAGGAATCCACAGTCTGTGCTCCCTGGTTCGCCATCAATTGCTCAATGCGCGCCTTGATCTCCTGCTCCGCCTTCTCGAATTCGGGCAGATCGGTGGAAATGGCGCCTGTACGGATGTCGTCGGCCAGGTAATCGCCCACCGTGTAAGGTGCCACAAAGTATCCGTCTGCCAGCCCCTGCATCAGAGCGGAAGCACCGAGTCGGTTGGCTCCGTGGTCGGAGAAATTCGCCTCTCCCAAGGCATAGCAGCCCGGGATGGAAGTCATCAGGTTGTAGTCCACCCACAGACCACCCATGGTGTAGTGCACCGCAGGGTAGATCTTCATTGGCGTCTGATAGGGATTGTCGTCGGTGATCTTCTCATACATCTGGAAGAGGTTGCCGTATTTGGCTGCGACGATCTCACGGCCCAAGTTGAGGATCTGTTCCTCGCTCGGATCGTTGATGCCCTGCACATTGGCCTCTGTCCGGCCGTATCTGCGGATCGCATCGGAGAAGTCGAGGAAGACCGCTTCGCCCGTGCTGTTGACGCCCAGTCCGGCATCGCAGCGCTCCTTGGCCGCCCGGGAAGCCACATCGCGTGGCACCAGATTTCCGAAGGCCGGATACCGACGCTCCAGATAATAATCTCTGCGGTCTTCGGGAATGTCCACAGGCTTCAGGCTGCCCTTGCGAACGGCCTCTGCATCTTCTTTGTGGGCGGGGACCCAGATCCTGCCGTCATTTCGCAAGGACTCCGACATCAGGGTGAGCTTGGACTGCAATTCCCCATTGACAGGGATGCAGGTGGGATGGATCTGAGTGAAGCACGGATTGGCCATGGCAGCGCCCTTCTTGTGGGCCTTCCATGCAGCAGACACATTGGATCCCATGGCGTTGGTGGACAGGAAAAAGACGTTGCCGTAACCACCGGTGCACAAAAGCACGGCGTGGGCACTGTGGCGTTCCAATTCTCCGGTGATCAGGTTGCGGGCGATTATCCCTCTCGCCTTTCCGTCGACCACCACGAGGTCCATCATCTCGTGCCGTGCATACATCTTCACCTTTCCCTTGGCGACCTGTCGTTCCAATGCGGAATACGCGCCGAGAAGCAGCTGCTGACCGGTCTGTCCTTTTGCGTAAAAAGTGCGGCTCACCTGAACGCCACCGAAAGAACGGTTGTCGAGCAGACCTCCATAATCGCGGGCAAAGGGAACGCCCTGGGCCACACACTGGTCGATGATGCTGGTCGAGACCTCCGCCAGGCGGTACACATTGGCTTCCCTGGAACGGTAGTCACCGCCTTTGACCGTATCGTAGAATAGTCGGTAGGTGGAGTCTCCGTCGTTTTGATAATTCTTTGCGGCATTGATGCCGCCCTGAGCCGCGATCGAATGCGCTCTTCTGGGCGAGTCCTGAAAGCAGAAGGCCTTTACATTGTAGCCCATTTCACCGAGCGAGGCGGCGGCCGATGCGCCGGCGAGGCCCGTACCCACGACGATCACGTCGATGTGTCGTTTGTTGGCTGGGTTCACCAGGCGGATGTCCGCTTTGTGTTGCGTCCACTTCTTGTCGATCGGTCCTTCTGGGATCTTGGCGTCTAGTTTCATGATTCTCTGCTGAATTAGGTGAGCATCAGGTACACTGGGATGATGGCAAATGCCAGCGGTACGAGGATGCTGAATCCTGCGCCCACTTTTTTGATCAATGGTGTGTACTGTGGGTGATTGATCCCAAGGGTTTGAAAGGAACTTTGAAAACCGTGGTAGAGATGAAAAGCCATAGCGGCCATGGCGAAGACATAGAAGACCGTGCCCACAACACCGGTAACGGGCGCTCTAAAAAAAGAGACCACCACCGAGTAGAGGTCCTTGTAGCCGGTTGCCTGATCCACCTCGAGTTCCCAGTGCATCACATACCAAAAGTTGTACATGTGCGTGGCGATGAAGACCAGAAGGATGGTTCCCAAAAGGCCCATATTGCGGGATGCCCAGATCGAATTGGCCGAGGCCTTGTTGTATGCATACTTGACGGGGCGTGCTTTCCGGTTCTGTATCTCCAGCATGATGCCCCAGACCGCGTGGAAAAGGATGCTGAAATAAAGCAGATAGGAAACGATCTTGATCACCGGGAAGGTGGTCATGAAGTGTGCGTAGGCATTGAATTTCAGTTGGGCTTCTTCTGGCGGACCCAAAAGGGTGAGGTTGCCCAGTAGGTGAACCAACAGGAAGCTGCAGAGGAACAGGCCCGTCAGGGACATCCACACCTTTCTGATGATGGAAGCGTTGAATACTCCAGTATTTACAGCCATGATCTGTGCGTGATTTTGCTAAGCAAAAGAGGACTCTATCTTTGGATACAAAGTTAAAGTCGGGACGGCATTCTTCCCACTTCCCAAACTATTTAGAAAAATCTTAATGCGCTACGAACCCGCCCCCGCAGAATTGTATGAGGAAAATCGGAAACGCTTCTGCGATTCCATGGAATCTGGAGCCCTGGCCCTGTTCACCTCCAACGACATCCTGCCGACCAATGCAGACGGCACCATGCCCTTCGTTCAGAACAGAGATCTGCTCTATCTGACCGGCATCGATCAGGAAGAAACCCTGCTCGTCCTTTTCCCCGATGCCTTCGAAGAAAAGCACCGGGAGATCACAACGGTGCTGTGGAACGATCAGCGGGATGCCCTGCTGAAGAATCTGATGAGCCAGGCCAATAAAGTATACCTCAACCGAAATGAACACCTCCGGGCCTCGGTGGCCATCTCCACTCAGGAAGACCGATTGGCCGAAGAGATCCAAAAGACCTATCCGCTGCACGAATACAAAAGGAGTGCGCCCATCATGCATCAGCTGCGCAGCGTCAAACAGGAGGGCGAAATGAAGCTGATCAGACGATCGGCCCAGATCAATACCGACGCCTTCCTCCGCGTCTTGAAAGCCATGAAGCCCGGAATGATGGAATACGAGATCGAGGCGGAATTCGTCCATGAATACACCCGCAATGGCAGCCCCGGTTTCTCCTACACTCCGATCATCGCCAGCGGCTACAACGCCTGTGTTCTGCACTACATCGAAAATGACGCAGAACTCAAGGATGGGGATCTGGTCCTGCTCGATGTCGGATGCTGGTATGGGAATTATGCCAGCGATGTGACCCGGTGTTTTCCGGCCAACGGACGCTTCACCGACCGGCAAAAAGAGATCTACGAGGCCGTTCTTCGGGTGCAAAAGGCCTGCATCGAAATGCTACGACCGGGCAACCAGCTGCATGCCTACCACCGAGACGTGGGCGACCTGATGGAAAAAGAGCTTCTCTCGCTCGGGCTGATCAGCCAGAAAGATGTGGACCATCAGGACCCTGACTGGCCGGCCTACAAGAAGTATTTCATGCACGGCACCTCTCATTACCTCGGTCTGGACGTGCACGATGTAGGACCCTGGACACGACAGATGGAAGTCGGCAATTATTTCACGGTGGAACCCGGCATCTACATTCCGGAAGAAAGCATCGGCGTTCGCATCGAAGACAACATCCTGATCACTGAGGACGGATACGAAAATCTGACCTCCGGCATCCCCAAGGAGGTATCGGAGATCGAGAAAATAATGTCAGCTTAAGGTAGGCTTTAGAGCGTTTTAAGCACGCAGAATGAGCCTTCCGATCGCCCATCATTGGAAAGGAAATGGCAACGAGCGCCTGATGCTCTGCCATGGATTTCTGGGCTCGAGTGCTGTTTGGAGTGAGGTGCTGCCCCATCTCGAGCCGCATTTCAAATTGCTCTTACCCGACCTACCGGGACACGGAGCCACAAAAGCACTTCCCGGCGATGCATCCATTGACGCCTATGCCGACTGCCTGATCCGTTTGCTCGATACCGAGCACATCGACCGCATCGATCTGCTGGGCCACAGCATGGGCGGATACATCGGACTCAACCTCTTGAGGCGCTTTCCCGAGCGCATTGGTAAACTGATCCTATTGCATTCCACCTGCTCGGCAGACAGTCCGGAGCGGGCGCACAATCGCTTGCGTGCGGAGTCACTGGTCCGAAGGAACCGGGAACTGTACATCCGAGCCGTTATCCGCGGCCTCTTCCCCTCGGGCTTTATCGAAGAACAGACCGTACAGCTGACCCGCGCAGAGGAGATCGGGTTGCAGGTTCCGGCAGAAGCCGTTGTGCATGCTTTGCAGGCGATGCGTACGCGGAGTTCCAGCTGCGATCTGATCGAAAACAAGAGGGTCCATCTCATCAGCGGGACCTCTGACCCCGTACTGCCCTGGTCGGAACTGGAACCGATCCACAGAGCGGTCGGCACAGATCGTCAGGCCACGCTGCCCTGCGGACACATGGGTATGCTGGAATGCCCAAAAAAACTAAAAGAATTGCTGCTTGGCCTTCTTCAGCGCTGAAGGCTGCGCTCGGATCTGACCACTGAGACCATGAGCATGAGCTCATTCAGAAAGTCTGCACTGTCCTTTTTCAGTCGTTCATCGACGATCTGATCTTCTGCACCGAAGGCATTTTGGACCGAGCTGACGAGCAATCGCTTTCCGCAGAGCCAGCCGCCCACATAGCTCACAAAATCCACCATCTGGTGCATGGCGTTGATACCGCCCATGGTGCCAGCACTCACAGAGACCAGTCCGAACGGACGGCGCGCATACTCGGATCTGAAGTAGTCGAGGGCATTTTTCATGCTGCCCGCCATGCCGCCATTGTACTCCGGACTGACCAGGATGACCGCATCGGATTCCAACAGGCTGCTGCTGAACGCATGGAGCCGTTCATTGAGTTCTTCGCTTCGCTCTGCTCCGTCGATATAGTTCGGGAAATTGAACTGCTCCACATCCAAAAAACGGATGCGGCCAACATCTTCCCGATCCTGCAGCTGATTTTCGATATTCCGTGCCACACGCACCGAGTGCCGGCCCTTCCGGCTGGCGCCTGAAACGATGCACACATTCCACTTACTGTCCATGGTATGGTAATCCTCAGTCTTCAGGATTGTTCGACAAGGCGTTCCATCCCTGAGCTTTTAAAGGGAGTTCCTGACCCTGATTGGTGACGAAGCACCGGTCCTTTTCATCGGGGGTGACGTGCCCGACGACCCTGAAGAAGGGATGGCCCTCGAACTTGGCGTGGTCGGAAAGTGGAATACTGAATAGCAATTCGTAGTCTTCACCGCCGTTCAGCGCCACGGTGGGTGCGTTCAGTCGAAACTCTTCACAGGCCTTGAAGGTCTCGTCGGCTATGGGCAGCTTGTCCTCGTACAAGCGCACGCCTTTCTTGGAAGCATTGGCCAGATGCAAGGCCTCGGAGGACAATCCGTCGCTGATATCGATCATGGCCGTGGGCGTGATGCCAAGGTCTGCCAAAGCTTCTATGGCATCTTTTCGCGCTTCGGGCTTGAGCAGACGGCCCACCACATATTGATAGTCATCCAACTGCGGCTGCGCATTCGGGTTTTCGAGAAAGACCGCCTTCTCGCGTTCGAGCACCTGAAGGCCGAGAAAGGCTCCACCCAGATCGCCTGTGACCACCAGCAGGTCGTTGTCTTGGGCACCGGAGCGGCTGATGTGCTTGCCCTGTTCCACCTCACCAATAGCGGTCACACTGAGCACCAGCCCACGGTTGCTTGAGGTGGTGTCTCCACCCACCAAGTCCACTTCATAGAATGAACAGGCCTGACGGAAACCAGCGATCAGCGCATCCACCGCCTCCTTGCTGAAGCGATTGGAAACCGCCAGCGATAACAGCAATTGTGTAGGCGTTCCTCCCATGGCCACGATGTCTGAAATATTGACCACGGCTGCCTTGTATCCCAGATGGGTGAGCGGTGTGTAGCTCAGATCGAAATGCACTCCTTCCACGAGCATATCGGTGGACAACAAACATTGTTTTTCGTTGAAATCCAGCAAGGCTGCATCGTCGCCAATGCCCAAAACACTGCTCGCCTGTTGAAGCTCGAACTGAGTGCGAATGTGCTCGATCAGCCCGAATTCTCCCAGGTCACCCAGGGATGTCAAAGAAGCATCCTGACTCATATCAAATGGGGTTTGTGTTCATCAAAAGAGCCGCAAAGGTCGGAACAATTCAAGGAGTAATGGCTCCAGTGAACGAGGAGAACATAGGTCAGCTTCCGTGTGGTACTTTTGTTTTTAGAATTATTCCAAATAAGACACGTACATGGTGCACATAAGCGAAGCCGCACGGACGCAGCTCCTGCATCTGATGAAAGCCGAAGGTCAGGATCCGGAAACGACCTTCGTGCGCGTGGGACTATTCGCAGACGAAGGGGTTAAACTCATTGTGAATAAGAAAAGTTTCTTCTACCTGGTCGGAACAACCCTGGAATACTCGAGCGGGCTGAACGGCCGGGGCTTCCAGTTCATCAACCCAAACGCGAGCCGCACCTGCGGTTGCGGAGAAAGTTTTTCTATCTGATCATTTGTCATGGAGCTTCTCGATAAGATCACCCGTTCAGAATACGCCTACGGCTTCACCACCGACATCGATTCGGACAAAGCGCCCAATGGGCTGAATGAAGAGATCATTCGGTTCATCTCTGCCAAAAAGAACGAGCCGGAATGGATGACGGAATGGCGACTGGACAGTTACCGGAAGTGGAAGAAAATGCAGGAGCCCGACTGGGCCAACCTGCAGTACCCGCCACCCGATTTTGACGCCATCTCCTATTATTCGGCACCCAAGCCCAAGAAAAAACTCAACAGCCTGGATGAGGTGGACCCAGAGCTGCTCAAGACCTT
>RFXV01000092.1 GCA_009921445.1 Flavobacteriia bacterium | reverse complement strand
CTCGGTGAGTTTTCCCAGACGGGTACCCTTTCCTCCGGCTTGTATGATGGCTTGCTTCAACACCTGAGGTCAAAGATGCGACAGATGAAAGAATGCCGTTCTATTCATATGAAGATGCTCGAATGGAATTGGATAATTTTGCTTCCAATGGATCATATACTTTCTTCTTTTCTCCCGAAGGATTCCCGCTTCTTTTGGGCTATCCTTTTCTTTCCCTTTTTCCTGGGTGCTCAGGCAAACCAGACAGATGCGGAAGGGAGGAAGCAGGGCAGCTGGAAGAAATATCATCCCAGCGGTTCCATCCGCTTCGTAGGAACATTCCGAGATGATGTTCCCGTGGGCACCTTTATCTATTATCATGAGATGGGCGCTAAGCGGGCGGTCAATGAATTCAGAGGCAGTTCAGGTGTCTGTTATTCAAAGCAATACAGTGAAGAGTCTACACTCATGATCGAAGGCAAGTATATCGGTCAAAAAAGGGACAGCATATGGAGAACATACGACGTTCAGGGCCGGCTGATCATGGAAGAAGAATACAAGGACGACAAGCGCAGCGGCTGGTCCATCAGCTACCATGAGGATGGTTCTCTCGCCGAGAAAAAATACTACAAGGACGATCTGGAAGAGGGCCCGTGGGTGCGCAAGATCGAGAACGGAACCACGGTGGTGCGCGCAGAATACAAGGAAGGTGTTCTGAGCGGACCGGCAAAATATTGGAATACAGCGGGAACGCCCATTTGCTCTGGAAATTACGCCCATGGATGGCGGACGGGTTGGTGGATCGAGTACAACGAAAAGGGAAGGCCAGCCTTTCGGGTAAAATTCAAGCGGGGCAGGGAAGTGGAGCGCAAATCCATCTGATGGCACGGATCGTCGTCGGCCTCTCGGGAGGAGTAGACAGCAGCGTGGCGGCTCATTTGCTCAAGGAGCAGGGGCACGAGGTCATTGGCATCTTCATGCGCAATTGGAACGATTCATCTGTGCTGATCAACAATGAATGTCCCTGGATCGACGACAGCAACGACGCTCTGCTGATCGCCGAACAATTGGGGATCCCTTTTCAGGTACTGGACCTCAGTGAGGAATACCGGGAGCGCATTGTCGATTATATGTTCCGCGAATACGAGCAGGGACGGACCCCCAACCCTGATATTCTTTGCAATCGCGAAGTCAAATTTGATCTTTTTCTTAAGGCCGCGCTTGAACTGGGTGCGGAAAAAGTGGCTACGGGGCATTACGCCCGGATCGCCAAGGCCAACGAAATTGGATCGGAGAATGTCCAGACCCATAAACTGCTTGCCGGGAAGGATCCCAATAAAGATCAGAGCTATTTCCTTTGCCAATTGAGCCAGGAGCAGCTGGCGCGGAGTATTTTTCCCATCGGAGAATTGGAAAAATCCGAAGTGCGTCGCATCGCTCGGAGTCTAGGCTTGGTCACAGCTGAGAAGAAGGATTCCCAGGGATTGTGCTTTATTGGAAAGGTGCGCCTGCCTGATTTTCTTAAAGAGCAGCTGTCTGCAAAAAAAGGAGCCATCGTTGAAGTGGCGGCCGGTTCCTCACTCTACAACGAGCCCGAGGAAGCCACTCTTTCGCAGAAGGCGCGTTCCTTTGTTTACACAAGGGAAGATGGAGCGCACATCGGCATGCACAATGGGGCCCATTTTTTTACCATCGGTCAGCGAAAAGGTCTGAATGTAGGCGGAAGAGAGGAGCCTTTATTCGTCATTGGAACCGATGTACAGCAAAATGTGCTGTATGTCGGTCAGGGAGAAGAGCATCCGGGTTTGTACCGGAGTGCGCTCTTTATGGATAATGAGCAGGTCCATTGGGTGCGGCCTGACTTTGAATTGGCCGTTGGCGAGGAAAGAGCCTTTCAGGTGCGGATCCGCTACCGGCAGCCCTTGCAGAACGCATGGCTCATCTGCGAACCCGAGGGGCTGTACATTCGTTTCGAAGAAAAGCAGAAAGCCATTACGGCGGGTCAGTTCGCCGCCTGGTACGAAGGATCTGAACTGATCGGAAGCGGAACCATTCATCATACATGAAACAACTCACTTTACTCTTTACCTATTTGACCTCCTTTTTAGTCAGCGCTCAATCTCCAGAATATTGGGTCTATTTCAAGGGCAAGCCACACGCGCAGCAGGCGATCGCGGAGGGGCGTCTGGCCATTGGAGAAGAGGCTTTGGAAAAGAGATTCCTGCGCAGCGTGCCCATCGATGCCAAAGACGTTGCGGTCTCCCCGGAATTTACCCAGGAGCTCAGGAACATGGGCGCAGAGGTGATCGGAACCTCCCGCTGGCTCAATGCGGCGGCCGTGGCATGGACGGGAAATCCCCTTGATCTGGGAAGATTGGAATGTGTGCGAAAGGTCGAACCAGTGAGTCGCTGGGGCGCAGGCTCTGCGGCATATTCTCATTCGATGGGCAGCACAAGTCTCGACTATGGCAGTGCGGCTCAGCAGATCCAATTGCTCAATGGGCAGTCCCTTCACGAAGACGGTTACACAGGTGCAGGCGTTCGTATCGCGGTCTTGGATGCGGGCTTTGCCAATGCAAATGCCATGACCACTTTCGACTCGATGTATGTGGCCCAGCGTTTGGTGGACAGCTATGATTTCGTCCACGGGGATGCCAATGTCTACGACGCCGGAGGCGGACACGGAACAGCTGTTTTGAGTTGTATGGCCGCTTTGAATCCCGATACGCTTATCGGTACGGCACCGCATGCCGAATACGCCTTGTATACCACGGAGAATGTTTTCTCGGAAACCCGGCAGGAAGAGTACAATTGGATCTTCGGCGCAGAACGGGCAGACAGCATCGGTTGCGATATCATCAACTCCTCTTTGGGCTACTATGACATGGACGATCCATCCCAGAGCTATTCCTTTTCTCAGATGGACGGTGGCAGCACAGTAGTGACCCGTGGAGCAGATGCAGCGGCATCCCGGGGTTTGCTCGTCGTTTCCAGTGCAGGCAATGAGGGCTTCAGCAGTTGGCAGCGGATCATCGCTCCCTGCGATGGCGATAGTGTTTTCTGTATCGGTGGGGTATCCCTGACCGGTGCATTTGCTCTTTTCAGCAGCCGCGGACCAAGTGCGGACGGTCGGGTCAAGCCAAATGTCTCAGCCGTGGCCGCATCGGTACAAGTGGCCAATGGATCGGACGTTCCTGTGCCTGCGAACGGAACGAGTTTCTCGTCGCCTACCATTGCGGGACTCATGGCCTGTGCATGGCAGAAGTACCCCACAAAAACCAATTGGGAGTTGATGAAGGCAGTGGAGTTCATCAGCAACCGCTATTGGGCGCCTGATTCATTGACTGGTTATGGCATCCCTGATTTTTCGAGGATCGATGAACTTCTGAGCGCAGAGGGCGCGATGATCGAGCGCCGTAGTTTGGAGGTATTTCCCAATCCTTCCAATGGCGACATTCGGTTCGTATTGGATGGAAATGAAGGATCTGCCAGTTGGCATCTAATGGATCTGTTGGGTCGTACCATGCAAAGCGGAACCTCCGAAAACGGCCGATTGACACTTTCTCCTGAGCTTCCAACTGGCGCGTACATTTTAAAAGTGGTGGCCGGGGAGCTGATCGGTTTTCAACGAATACAGATCCGATGAGTGCCAATCGAATATGTTCACTTTTTGGCATTGACGTTCCGATCATTCAGGCAGGGATGATCTGGTGCTCGGGATGGGAGTTGGCCAGTGCGGTTTCCCGTGCCGGAGGCCTGGGCATCATCGGGGCCGGAAGCATGTATCCCGATGTGCTGCGCACCCACATCCAAAAGTGCAGGTCCGCAACCGATCGTCCTTTTGCTGTGAATATTCCACTACTATATCCGGATATCGATCAGCATGTGCAGACCATCATTGAAGAAAAGGTTCCCATCGTCTTTAGTTCGGCTGGCAATCCCAGAACGTGGACAGAAACGTTAAAGAAAGAAGGGATACGGGTCGTACACGTCGTATCCAACAGAAAATTTGCTCTGAAAGCCGAGGAGGCTGGAGTGGATGCAGTTGTGGCGGAGGGTTTTGAGGCCGGTGGACACAACGGGAGAGAAGAGACGACCACACTGGTGCTCATTCCTCTGATCGCGGACGAAGTATCGGTACCGGTCATAGCAGCGGGCGGTATTGGCAGCGGTCGGGCCATGGCTGCTGCTTTTGCATTGGGCGCAGAAGCCGTTCAGGTAGGTAGTCGATTTGTGGTGTCGGAAGAGTCCTCTGCCCACAGGGCCTTCAAGGAGCTCGTGGCTGGGGCTGAGGAGGGAGATACGCTGCTCACGCTCAAGGAGCTCACCCCGGTCCGATTGCTGAAGAATCCATTTTTTAAAGAGGTGATGGCCGCCTATTCAAGGGGAGCAGAACGCGACGAACTCCTAACATTATTGGGAAGAGGACGCGCCAAAAAGGGGATGTTCGAAGGGGATCTCAAGGAAGGGGAATTGGAGATCGGTCAGGTCTCCGCTCAATTCAAAAAGATCCATAAGGCAGAGGAGATCGTGGCTGAAATATGGAGCGAATTCAATGAAGTGCGTCGTTCACTCGGTGATGTGCTTTACTGAATGTTCTTCCCGGATCGCATGAATCGAAACGAGCACTCGTTGAATCATTTGGGGAATCATTCAAATAAAGGAGCCTCCCTCCAGTGGGTTGAGGTGTTAAATTTGAAGCGAATTAAATCAGAGACATGAAGAAATTCATCAGAAATCTATTCCTGGCCGCCTTGTTTATAGGTGGTTTCAGCCTCGAAGCAACGCACATCATGGGAGGAGAGATCACATGGAGCTGTACGCCCAGTGGTCAATACATATTCAGGATGAAGTTGTATCGGGACTGTCAGGGGATCTCGGCGCCTTCCTCTGCCATTCTGAGGGCTTTCAACTACCCGACGACTGGAGGACAGGCGACTTTTCCAATGTCTCGTGTATCACAAACCGATATATCTCCGGATTGCAATGTCCCCAACTCTCCCGGCGCCACGGAATTGAGTTGTTTCAATTTCGGCGGGTCTCAGGGAAATGGAGATGGAGCAGTGGAAGAAAGTGTTTATCAGACCGCTCCGGTCACTTTGAATGGAACACCGCCCGCCAATGGCTGGGTGTTCACCTGGAGTTCCTGTTGCCGGAACAATACAGTGGACAACATCAACAGCCCAGGTGGAACAGGACACACTTTAAGAGCCATCATGTATCCCTTCACACCTCCCGGTGGAACGGGCCCACGCAGTGGGAGTCCCTGCTACGACAATTCCCCGGTCTTTGAGGAAACTGCAAATACGGTGATCTGTACGGGCTATCCCTTTACCTACAACCACAATGCGACCGATTCCGAGCTCGACTCGCTGTATTACAGCTGGGCAGATCCTTTGGACGATGGAGGGTCGGGTTGGAACCCACCGACTTCTCCGCCCACTGTAAACTGGCTCAGCGGATACTCGAGCACCAGCCCTCTGCCTGGTACTGCGCAAAATCCATCGAATGTCCCTGCATCCATCGATGGCCCCTCAGGTCAGATAAGTTACACGAGCTACACACAGGGCTCCTATGTTACCTGCATCAAGGTGGAAGCCTGGAAATGCGGACAGCTTGTCGCGGAGATCTTCCGCGACATTCAGGTGACATTGATCAACTGCGGTACGGTCAACAATCCGCCCACTCTGCTCATTACGCCCGCACCCGGCTCTGTTCCGATCAATGTGAACGGGACCATCATTACGGCAACGGCCTTTGCAGGAGATCTTGTTGCCTTCAGTCTGAATGCAACGGATTTTGATTTTCAGCCTCAGTCGTTCGCACCACAGGAGATCGAGTTCAGTGCGACGGGCAATAATCTGGCACCGATCGGCAATCCAGGTGGCGGCTGTCTGAACCCCCCTTGTGCCAACATCAATCCCACACCAGGCCAGGCCACCTTCGTAAACCCGACCAACAACCAAGTGGAGTTCAGTTGGAACACCGACTGCAACCACCTGAATACACAGAATGGTTGCGGAACCTTCAGAAACTCCTATTCTTTTGCCCTGAGAATGCAGGACGACTTCTGTCCGGCTCCAGCCATCTCCATTGCCACCTTGAAGGTGACTGTGGTGGCCGATCCATCAGATCCTCCGCAGATGGGTTGTGTAGGCTATGATCCCTCGGGCGGAATCAATGTGACCTGGACGGCGCCTGTCGATACGGGCTTCCGTTTTGATAAGTACATCATCTACTTCAAGCCGGCCAACACGCCCGGTGCTGTTTTCTCTGCGGTGGATTCCAACTCGAATTATGCGGCTACTTCAGCTCTGTTGAACGGCCTGCCCAACAACGGAGATGGCGAGTATTTCATGCGGGTCAGAGGAATGTGTGGCTACTTAAGTGTGCCCTCGGATACCTCAGGCATCATTGTCATGAATCTGACGACTTCGGCTCCTCCGGTCTCCTCCGCCATGCTCGATTGGAACCGGATCGGATCGGGTACGACCTATGAGGTGTGGGCAGAATCGCCCCCGGGAGCAGGCAACTGGACCATGATCGGTACCACCACGGATACGAGCTATCAGGTTCTGGCTTCTTTCTGTAACGCACCTGTGAGTTTCCAGATACGCATCCCGCTGGGTGTGGGTGGAACCTGTGGCTCAACGGTGGACAGTGCTATTTTCTTCGATAATGTGAACGACGACATCATGATCATCGATTCGGCATCGGTGGGCGCTGGAGGACTCGCAGAACTCAGTTGGCAAGATTCACCAAGTGGGGATGTGATCGAATATTATGTGCTACAGATGGATCCAGCCACCCTTTTGTTCAATGTGGTGGATACGGTTCCAATTGGTACAGCCATGCCTTGGATCAACCTCAATTCCAATGCGACGACCACGCCAGAAGTCTATAAGGTGGTATCCATAGACAGTTGCGGAAACCAAAGCGATGATGTTCAGGTGATACGGCATAAGACCATGTTCCTAAAGAATTATCTGGACAAGTGTACGGCAACCAATAGCCTGACCTGGACGCGCTACGAAGGGTTCACGGCGAATCTCTACAATGTGATGGTACAGGTCACCGATCCGGTAGGCAACCAAAATCCGCCTGTCCTCTTGAACAGTCAACCATCCAACGACTCGACCTACATCCATTCTGGTTTGCTCAATGGTTACACCTACTGTTATTTCATACGCGCCATGGATACGGTCAACAACGTAAGCGCAGTGAGCAACCGGATCTGTTTTCAGGCGGATGTGCCCAACAAATCCAAGCTCA
>RFXV01000091.1 GCA_009921445.1 Flavobacteriia bacterium | reverse complement strand
GCAATCCCCAAAAGTACCTGATTAGGAGGGGTTTGTGCCGATAGTCCGTTTTCGAAGATGAAACTTCCATCTTCATAAGTAGGACTTGGGTCATAGGTTTCAGAGGACGGCGAGCGGTACATATTGGGCATGTACTCCAGCGCGGTCTTGTCCTTATCTCGCTTGCACGAAGTGAAGAAGAACAGTCCGATCAGGGCACTCAGTGGGATCAAGGTTTTGCTCAAGCTCATCTTCCTGATTTTATTGCAATTCAACGGCTCCAGTTTCCTTCAGAAGACCTTCAAGATCTTCACGGTCGCCCAATACCTCCACTTCCATCATGAACATATCGTCCGTGGTGCGCGGATCCGGATTCATCGCCTTACGCCCCGGATACAGGCCGTTGCGAATGAAGAAGGTCCACACCATCAGGTGCGCAGCGAAGAACACTGTGAGTTCAAACATGATGGGCACGAAGGCCGGCATGTTTTCTCCCCAGCTCATCGAAGGCTTTCCTCCAATATTCATTGGCCAATCGACGATCATCATGTAGTAGGTCATGGTGATGGCCGTACTCAGTCCGAGGAGGCCATACATGAAAGCTGCGATGGCGATACGCGTACCCTTCAGGCCGAGTGCATGATCCAGTCCGTGGACTGGAAAGGGTGAAAATACTTCTTGAATCTTATAGCCTTTCTCGCGTATGGCAGCAACGCTCTTCAGGAGCACATCGTCATCGTCAAAAAGGGCACGGACCATGGGGATCTCCTTCACGGGCTCCTCCACGTGCGCTTCCTGCGCCTCTGTTTGTGTATTAGTGGTGTCCATCTTCCGTATGGTGTTCCTTCTGAGATTCCCCAGAAGATTTCAAGATCGTTTTCAGTTCGGCCTGTGCGATGACAGGGAAGGTTCGTGCATACAGAAGGAAGAGCACGAAGAAGAAGCCAATGGTACCCAGATAGATGCCGATATCCACGAATGTGGGCGAAAACATCGTCCAGCTCGAAGGCAGATAGTCGCGGTGAAGACTGGTCACAATGATGACAAAGCGCTCGAACCACATACCGATGTTCACCACGATCGAAATGATGAAAGTGAACATGATGCTCGTTCGCAGTTTTTTGAACCACATGAATTGAGGCGAGAACACATTGCAGGTCATCATTGACCAATAAGCCCACCAATAGGGACCTGTGGCTCTGTTCAGGAAGGCGTACTGTTCGTATTCCACCCCCGAATACCAGGCAATGAAGAGCTCAGTGATATAGGCAACACCTACGATGGAACCCGTCAGCATGATCACGATGTTCATCATTTCAATGTGCTGGATGGTGATGTAGTGCTCCATCTTGAACATCTTCCGCATGATGATCAGCAAGGTCTGCACCATGGCAAAACCTGAGAAGATCGCACCGGCCACAAAGTAGGGTGGGAAGATGGTCGTGTGCCAACCTGGAATGACCGAAGTGGCAAAGTCCATGGATACGATGGTATGCACCGAAAGCACCAGAGGCGTGGCCAGTCCGGCGAGTACAAGAGACACTTCCTCAAAGCGCTGCCAGTGCTTGGCCTTTCCTCCCCAACCGAAACTGAGGATGCCGTACACGTGCTTTTGGATCGGCTTGATGGCGCGGTCGCGGAGCATGGCGAAATCCGGAATAAGGCCTACGTACCAGAAGACCAGAGAAACCGAGAAATAAGTAGAGATCGCAAATACATCCCAAAGCAAAGGCGAGTTGAAGTTCACCCACAATGAGCCGAAAGAGTTGGGAATTGGGAAAACAAAATAGGCCAGCCAGATCCGTCCCATGTGAATTCCTGGAAAGAGTGCGGCCTGAATTACAGAAAAGATCGTCATGGCTTCTGCCGACCGGTTGATGGACATTCTCCACTTCTGGCGGAAGAGCAAAAGGATGGCGGAGATCAGTGTTCCCGCGTGTCCGATGCCGACCCACCAAACGAAGTTGGTGATGTCCCAGGCCCAGCCAACGGTCTTGTTCAGTCCCCAGGTTCCAATGCCGGTACCAATGGTGTAGAGAATGTTCCCGATCCCCCAGAGGAAGAGCAGGAGCGAAATGCTAAAGGCGATCCACCAGGAACGCGGTGGGGACGTTTCGATCGGGCGGGCCACCTCGATGCTGACATCGTGGTAATTCTTCTCACCGAGAATGAGCGGCTCGCGTATGGGTGATTCGTAATGCATATCCTGCTGTCCGTTTCTTCTTAGGCTTGGTTCCTGACTTTGGTCTGATAGAATACTGATGGCTGTGTGCCGACTTCATCGAGCAGATAATACATCCGCTCATCCTTCTTCGCCGCAGCGATCTTGCTGTCTCCGTCGTTCGCATCACCGAAGACAAGCGCACCGGTCTCACATGCCTGTGCACAAGCGGTCTGCACTTCTCCGTCGCGCAAAGGACGAGATTGCTTCTTCGCCTCGAGCTTGCCGTACTGCGTACGCTGCACACACATGGAACACTTCTCCATGACCCCACGCGAACGAACGGTGACGTCTGGATTCAATACCATCTTGCCGAGGTCGTCATTCATGGCGTAGTTCACATCGAACTGATCCTGATTCTCGTGATAGAGGAACCAGTTGAAGCGACGCACCTTATAAGGGCAGTTGTTCGCGCAGTAGCGCGTTCCAATGCAGCGGTTGTAAGCCATGTGGTTCAGACCCTCCGCGCTGTGCGAAGTGGCCGCCACAGGACAGACCGTCTCGCAGGGCGCATGGTTGCAGTGCTGACACATCACCGGCTGGAAGACCACTTGGGGCTCCACTGCCGGATCCTCCATCCCTTTGAACTTATCGATGGCACCGATACCTTCCTCCTCTGCGCGCTCATCGGTCATGTCTGAAGAATAGTAGCGGTCGATCCGCAGCCAGTGCATATCGCGACTTCTTCTGACCTCATCCTTGCCCACCACAGGAACATTGTTCTCGGCATGACAGGCGATGACACAGGCACCGCAGCCAAGACACTTGTTCAGGTCAATGGACAGGTTCCAGAAGTGGCCGGTCTCGTGATCGAAGTCCTGCCAGAGATTGGTTTCGTCCGGAGACAGAGGTCCCTTATGGGTTTCGAATTCAGTACGGTTGTTCCAACCGCCTTTTCCCTTCGCGGGCTCGTTCAGGAAAGTCTCCAAACCCACCTCCTTAACGATCTGGCGACCCATCATGGTGTGGTGAAGCTGAATGCATGCGAACTCGTGCTCTTCCGCATCCGAAGCAGTTACTTTGGCACCGGCCCACATGCCCGCATCTTTCATCAATGCGTAGGCGTTGTGTCCGATCCCGTTGCCTGCCTTTCCTGCATCTGTGCGCCCATAACCTACGGCCAAGCCGAATGTGCCCTGCGCCTGACCCGGTTGGATGAGCACAGGCACATCGTTCAAAGAGGCGCCGTTCACCTCGATGTTCACCTTGGTGCCCTTCATGGAGCCATCCTGCTGATGGGAATTGGTCACTCCTAAGCTCAATGCGTCTGCCGGACTCATGGTCAGGTAGTTGTCCCAACTCGTTCGGGTGATCGGATCGGGCATTTCCTGCAACCAGGGGTTGTTGGACATACTGCCCGTACCCATGCCTTCCTTCTCGTAGAAAGCGATCTCGTATTCGGATGCCTTCATCGCTCCCACCGCAGCTGCGGCCTGCGCCAACTGTGCTCCGTCGAGAGACATATCGCCGGCCGATCCGCCCATCTCCACGGCTGCAAAACCATCGTGGACCATCTTGCTCCAGGAGATGCCTCGCGAAGAAAGTGTTGGGCTCAAATGCTTCTTGATGTAGTCGTAATAGGTTCCACTCATCCCTGCGAAAGCCATCAGGCTCTCTTCTGCCGGGCGAGATGCGGGAAAGAGCGGACGAATGACGGGCTGGGTCAGACCGAGAAAGCCATCTTTGGGCATTTGGTCGGACCAGCTCTCCATATAATGTGTGGATGGGAAGACAGCATCTGAAAGCTTGGCAGTCTCATCCATGCGATCCGTCAAACAGACGGAATATGCTACGCCTTCAAGTGCCTCGGCAAATTCAGCGCGGTCGTATACGGGATTCACACGGTCCATGATGAGCACATCCACGGCACCTGCCTTCATATCTTTTATCAGCGACTGCAGGGCCGCTTCATTTCCATTGCGGATATACAGGCGCTCGTCCATGCGGACTGTGCGACCTTCGTTCTCCAGCATGCGATTGATCCCTGCTGCCAGCATCTCTGCAGAAGCATCGTTGACGCCATTGATGACCAGGGAAGCACCGCGCGCACCCAAGAGGTCCTGAGCTGCCTGCCCGATCATTGATTTCGCGGCTGTTCCCAGCTTGGCCTTATTCAAAGGACTTCCTCCTGTCTTCGCAGCGATCTCGTTGTAAAGCGCCAGGAGTACCTGTGCCTGTTCGGATGCTTTTACACGAACGCGGTGGTCCGCATTGGCTCCTGCCAGACTCATATTCGATTCGAACTGATAATGACGCGACATGTCCTTTCCAGGCTCGCGGCGAACCGCATAGCCCTTGGACACACTCTGTCCGTTCAGGGAGGACAAGAAGTCCGATCCCACGGCAACGATCACCCGTGCACTGGCCATATCCACAGACGGCATGGCGCGAACACCGGTCATCTGCTCCCAGGCATCGAGTTTACCGGAGTGATCGACACTGTCGTATTGAATGAACCCCACATTTGGGTTGGCCGATATCCATTCCGACATCATTTTCTTGTACGATGGACTCGACACCGAATGGGCGAGCACCACGACCCTATTGGCTGCATCCAGCTTTGAACGGACCTCGGTATCGAAAGCCGCCTGATCGGTCGCCTCTCCGCCCTTCATGGGCTCCTTGAGCCGCCCGTTGTCGTAGAGCGAAAGCACGCTGCCCTGAACACGGGCATTGGTACCGCCATTGAAAGGACTGTCGGTATTGGGCTCGAGCTTGATGGGACGTCCCTCACGCGTTTTGATCAGAACGGACGCAAAGTCATGCCCATCATAAAAAGATGATGCGTAATAACTGGGGACACCGGGGATCAACTCATCCGGCTTGACCACGTAGGGAATGGACTCGATAATGGGCGCTTCACAAGCGGCCATGGTAGCAGCAGCTGTAGAGAACCCGAGGTACTTCAGAAAGTCGCGACGCGAAGTGGATCCGTTCTCCAGGGATTGTGCATCGCCCAGAAAGTCTTCCATGGGAATCTCTCCCGGAAACTCTTTCTTGCCGAGCTCTGAAGTGGACACACTCCCGTCCAGCTCCGCCATTCCTTTCCAATATTGCTTTTGTTCAGCCATCGTCTTCAGGGATCGGTTGAGTTGTGGATCAATAGTGGCACTTGCCGCATTCCAGACCGCCGATCTTTTCGACGGTTATGGGCTCATCGCCGTACTTTTCTTTGAGTTGCTCGTGCAGACCAGCGTAGTAGCCATTGGTCTCGACCTGAACCTTCGTCTCTCTGTGGCAATTGATGCACCAGCCCATCGAGAGATCGGCATGCTGATACACTTCTTCCATTTCTTCGATCGGCCCGTGACAGGTCTGGCACTCTACCTGACCCGCTTTCACGTGCTGGGCATGGTTGAAATACGCCAGATCGGGCAGGTTGTGGATGCGGATCCACTTCACCGCCTTTTGCTCATAGTCTTCGATATAGGCACGTTCCTCGGGATTCCATCCGATGGCCGCATAGATCTTGGCGATCTCCGGTGAGCGTTCGCCGTCGTACTTCAGATTGCCCCGCTCATCCGTGATCTCGGAACCATCGATATACATATGGCAGTTCATGCACACATTGGTGCTGGGTATGCCCGAAGAAGCTGAGTGCCGCGCAGAGGAGTGGCAGTAGTTGCAGTCCACCTGATTTTCTCCAGCATGCACTTTGTGCGAGAAAGCGATCGGTTGCTCTGGCTGATACCCCGTGGACATTCCCACGCTCATCAAACCGTAATAGGTCTGTTGCAATAGGGTGACGCTCACAACGATGATGGCGATGACGATAAAGGGCTGGCTCTTGACCACGGTGCGGGTCCAAAAACCGGCATCGTCCAAAAAGTTGCTCGTAGGATCTCCCTTGACCACCTTGAGCGTATTCTTGACCGTGTAGAGGATGGAGATCAGGAAGGCCAGAAAAAGAGAAAGGCCGATGATGACGGGAACTGAATAGTCCTTTTCGGGGGCGGCCGCCACAGCAGCGCCTGAAGCGCCTGCAACTACAGGAGCTGCTTTCTGATTGCCTTCGATGGTGTAGGCCAGAATGTCGTAGATGTCCTGATCGCTGAGCTGAGGAAAGGCCGTCATGACCGATCCATTGTACTCTTCAAAAATGGCGATAGCGTCGGCATCTCCGCTCGCACGGAGCGCTGCATTGTCCTTGATCCAGGAGAGCAGCCAATCCAACTCACGTCGTTCAGTCACGTCTCCCAGCGCAGGACCTACGAGCTTCTTGTCGAGCTTGTGGCAGCTTGCACAGTTGGCATTGAATAGCGATTTCCCATTGGCTGCATCGCCTTCTACATCATACGCAGAGAGGGGTGCAGAGAATACCGCAATAAGGAGAGTGGCTACAACTTTAAGAACTCGGGTTGATAGAATATTTCTCATCAGATTTTCCCAGTAATGTTGTCGGTCCAGGTTGTTCCACAAAAGTACGTTACAAACTGCCTTTTGCCCTTGCCTCCAAAGGGCGTATTCTAATTTATAATCGTTCTAAATAGTCTTTGGACGCATTGTTGTGAGTAGAATTAAATCCGTACTTCGCAGCTATGTTCAGGCATCGATTTTTCATCCTCTCCGTTCCGCTGATCTTTGGCAGCTGCCTGCTCCATGGGCAACGCATTGATTCTTCTTCATTTGAGCTTTCGGAAAGTCCTAAGATCCAGCAGATGATGCGCGAATTCATTGAAAGCAACGCTGCGAAACGAACGATGCAGGGGTACCGGGTTCAAATAGCCAATGGCAGCAAAGCAGAACTTCTGGAATACAAGTATGCTGTTCTCCAGCAGTTTCCGGATCTGCCCGTTCACCTTTTGCACATTTATCCAGAATACAGATTGCAGGTAGGAGATTTCCGGGATGCCCTGGACGCAGAGCGCACTCTGGGACTCATACGTGTCCACTATCCCGGGGCATTCACCCTAGCCACTGAGATCCAGTGGCCTTCACTCGACTAAAGAGCGACTTTCTAGAGGGTCTTTTTGACCTCGACCTCCTTGTATCCTTCGATCACGTCACCGACCTTGATGTCGTTGAAGTTCTTGATGTTCATGCCACATTCAAATCCTTTGGCGACTTCTTTCACGTCGTCCTTGAAACGCTTGAGTGAACCCAATTCTCCAGTGTAGACCACCACG
>RFXV01000010.1 GCA_009921445.1 Flavobacteriia bacterium | reverse complement strand
AATTTCCCGAATATGAAGATCATCTCATACAATGTGAACGGAATACGGGCAGCACTGAAAAAGGGGTTCGGGCAATGGCTCGAAGAAGAATCCCCGGATGTGATCTGTCTGCAGGAAACCAAGGCCCAGAAAGAGCAAGTCGATACGGCGCTTTTTGACCATTTGGGCTACCATCATCACTGGCATTCGGCAGAAAAGAAAGGATACAGCGGAGTGGCCATATTGTCCAAGAAAGCACCGGATCGGGTCGTTGCAGGTTGCGGTATAGACTATATCGATGCAGAGGGCAGAGTATTGCGTGCAGATTTTGGTGATGTGAGCGTGTTCAGCCTGTATTTTCCTTCGGGGAGTGCGGGGGACATCCGACAAGAAGTGAAGATGCGTTTTTTGGTGGATTTCCATGAGTGGATCAAAAACATCCGAACCGAACGCCCAAATCTCGTCCTTTCGGGCGATTACAACATCTGCCATCAGGCCATCGACATCCACGATCCTGTCCGGAACGCTGCGGTCAGCGGATTCCTTCCAGAGGAGCGGCAATGGGTGACGGAGTTTTTGGCAGATGGCTTCGTCGACAGTTTTCGTGAACGGGTCAAGGAACCACATCATTACAGCTGGTGGAGCTACAGAGCCAACGCACGAGCCAACAACAAGGGCTGGCGCATAGACTACAATATGCTCAGCGAGCCCCTGGCTGCCCGCCTGAAGTACTCGGCCATACTTCCCGAGGTGAAGCACTCCGACCACTGTCCGATCCTGGTGGAACTCGCCTGACTATTCACATCGAGCGGGGGATTATTCCTTGATCCGGGGTCTGAAAAAAGACTCCTTCAGAAGCATCTTGCAACAAATTTCAACTATGAGAGCTGTTTCCTTATTCCTCGTTGTTCTGGGTCTTTCTTCCTGCGTGAGCAGCAAGGTGCACAAAGACCTTTTGAGCAGATATTCAGCCCTTGAAGCCGAGTCGGATTCCCTGAGGAATGCCGAGTTCAATTGTCGGCAGTTGGTGGAAACCCTGAACAGCGATCTGGAAAAGTGCCGAACGGATGTGGCCGGACTCAAGGCCGATACAGCTGAGTCGGGCAAGGAGTTGCGCAGGATGAACCGCAATTACGCCGATCTGAGCCGGAGCTACGATTTCCTTTTGGAGAACAACAATGCATTGCTCACCAACAGCGCACGTGAAAACAAGAAGATGCTCGAGCGTCTTCAGGAACTGGATATGCGGCTGCAGGATGAACACGATTCGCTGGTCGAGGAACGGGCCAATCTCTCCGAGCTGACCGCTCGGCTGGCTCAGCGGGAGGCCCGCGTGAAGGAGTTGGAGTCGGTGATCAGCAAACAGGATTCGGTGGTGCGCTACATACAGAATATGGTCAGCGATGCCCTGAGCAGCTACACCGGAAAGGGACTGACCGTCGAAAACCGAGGGGGCAAGGTCTATGTATCTCTGGACAATCGCCTGCTTTTTGAATCCGCGAAATGGACGCTCAATGTTGGAGCGAAAGAGGCTTTGGGACGCCTGGCCGAAGTCCTGGCAGCGAATCCTGAATTGAGCATTACAGTGGAGGGACACACAGATTCTGATGCGTTCAGCGGACGCAATGGAGTTCGTGATAACTGGGATCTGAGCGTCATGCGGGCGACAGCCGTGGTCAAGGAGCTCACGGCAAAAGAAGGGGTGGACCCCTCGTCCATTGTGGCCAGTGGTCGGGGCGAATTCGCACCCATTGCGGAGAATGATACCGACGAGAACAAGGCCAAGAACAGAAGAACCGAGGTGATCATCACACCCGACCTGAGTGCTCTTTCCGAGTTGATGGACTCATCGGCCTGGTCGGTGCCTGAAGAGAACGGCGCTTCAGAGTAAGGTAGAGGCAAGTCCTTCGCGATCCATTGAGCGTTTTTTGATGTGTTGACCGTTCTGCGGAATTCGGTCCGGTTCTTTTTGCGCTCATTTCATTGCTGTGGAGATCGAAGATCGGGTCACTAATGACTTACCCCCCCTCAAACCTCCTTTCTGAAAGGAAAAATGAAATAAAATTAAGTAGACCCCTAAAAAAATAGGGGTGTTGGTGTTTTCATATAATGATTTTGATAATTTAGCCCCTCAAATCAAGGAGTGGTGATCACCTTATTCAAGAAAAGTCCGCTGTCTGGCATCGCTTTGGTCTTTTTGGCCCTATTGAGCCTCATCGCGCCTGTGCTTTCAGATTCGTCTGATGCGGCTTTTGCTTCCGATATCGATCCTGCCAACATTGCTTGGATGCTGACCGCATCCGGTCTGGTTCTGCTGATGACACCCGGTCTGAGTTTCTTCTACGGGGGAATGGTGGGCCGGAAGAACATCATCAGCACCATGCTCCAAAGCTTTGTGGCCTTGGGTGTGGTGAGCGTGCTGTGGTTTCTGGTGGGTTTCAGCCTCGCATTCGGAGAGAGCTGGGGCGGGATCATTGGCGATCCGAGAACATTTTTCTTCATGAAAGACGTGGGATTGGCTCCACATGACCGCCTAGGCGGAGGATTGCCTCTGTTGCTCTTCGCGGCTTTTCAAATGAAGTTTGCAGTGATCACTCCTGCGCTCATTACCGGGGCCTTTGCTGAGCGGGTCCGCTTCTGGAGTTATCTGCTTTTCATGATCTTCTTCACCTTGTTCATCTATGCGCCTTTGGCCCACATGACCTGGCATCCAGATGGATTGCTGTTTCAGTTGGGCGTACTTGACTTTGCCGGTGGAACCGTGGTGCATATCTCGGCAGGCGTCGCGGCATTGGCGGCCGCTCTTTTCATTGGAAAGCGCAAGCAGGAACAGTCGGCTCCTGTGAACATTCCTTTTGTTTTATTGGGCACCGGGCTTCTTTGGTTCGGTTGGTTCGGCTTCAATTCGGGCTCTGCCTTGGCGGCCGATGGTGTGGCTGTTCAAGCCTTCATGAATACCCACCTGGCTTCTGCAACGGCAATGATCACCTGGCTCTTCCTTGATTTTGCCTACCGGGGAAAGGTTTCAGCCCTGGGCGCTTGTATCGGTGCCGTGGTTGGCTTGGTGGCGATCACACCGGCCGCAGGTTTTGTTGGATTGGGATCGTCCCTGACCATCGGATTTGTTTCGGCCATCGTTAGTCGCTTTGCCCTCTATCTTAAAAACCGCTCATCAGTGGACGACACGCTGGATGTATTTCCCTGTCATGGAGTGGGTGGAATGAGCGGCATGGTATTGACGGCTGTTTTTGCCACAGAAGGCGGTCTGATCACTGGGAGTTACGAACTCATCCAAACGCATTTGATCACTTTGGTCATCATCTCCGTTTCTGTATTCCTCTTGTCTTACGCGCTTTTCTGGATCACCGATAAACTCGTCCCCATACGTGTGGACGAGATTCAGGAAGAGCAAGGCCTTGATTTTTCACAACACGCAGAATCATTGGTCGCAAACTGATTTTGGCTGCCTGCATTCATTGCTTCTGATGGGGGTCAGAAGTCCTGTTTGGTTTGGTTTGAGATAGGACAGCAGCCTAAAGCCCGCTCGAAAGAGCGGGCTTTCTCATTCCCAGTAAGATGTATTTAGGATCAGATCCGGAGGCTGAAGTTCAGACCGAAGGTGCGCCCTGGCGAAAGGCGATTGAATACATTGGCATCGGCCCGAAACGAACGGGTCTCTGTTTCGAGCACATCGTCGAGGATGTTATCTACTGAGAGGCCCAGTTGATATTTGCCGTCTTCACCGAATACCTTCCTGAAGTTGAAGTTCAGGCTTTGGAATGGTACCGAGTAGACGTCCGGCGTGTAATTGATACCCACACTGACCAGCTTAGGTCCCTGAACATTGTAAAAGAGCCCGGCTTCATAGCCATTTTCAAGGCCGCGATAGCTCAGGCCGAAATTCACGATATAAGGAGATTGACCCTGCATGTCGCGGTAGTCGCTGGGTTCTTCGCCCACTCGGAGTCCATTGAGTTTTCCATCGTAATCGCCGCCAGGCCGCTTGTCAAATGCCACTTGGGCATCGATCAGCGTAAGATTTGAATTGAGCGACCAGGCCTCCATTTTTTCACTGAGCTCACTCAGATTGAAGCGTCCTTCCAGCTCGAGACCGAACAAGCGTGCGTCTCCCACATTGCGCGGCTGAAAGCTCGACGGATCCTGCTCATAGGAGATCATTTCTATCGGATTGACGAAGGTTTTGTAAAAACCGCTGAGCGAGAGCATCTGGTTGCCATTGAAGAAGGTTTCATAACGGATGTCCATGTTCTGGATGTCCGTTTGCACCAGATCGACATTGCCAATAAAGGTCATGCCCGAAAGCACATCCACGATCTCTGCTGTGGAGATCTCCCGGAATGAAGGTCGGGCTGTGGTCTGCGACCAGGAGGCCCTCAGATTGGTGCGGTCGGAGAGTGCATAAATGAGGTTGGCCGATGGAAAGAATTGCAAAATATCCAGGACCTTTTCGTTGTCGAAGATCCGCGCATTCGGGGCATTGGGTGTTTCGTTGGCGATCTGATTCTGTCCGGTGTAGGATTGATCGTATTTCTCCATGCGGATTCCCATCTCCCCTCTGAGTTGGTTGCCGATGCGGAAGGATTCCGAAGCATAGACCGACAGGGTTTGTTGGATTCCGCTGTAGGTATTGTTGGCTTGGAATTGTCCGTGGATATATGCTCCCGATGCACTTGGAGCTTGAGGATCCCAGAGGAATGCATCGGTCATGAGTTCATCTCCGTTGCCCGAAAGTCCCTGAATATTCCCGAGGGTCCGGAGTTCATAGTCGAGGATGGAATAATCCCGGCTTTTGACCACATAGCCCATTCCAAACTTCAGACGGGCAGCTTTTCCAAATAGTTCATGTACCCGTTTGACGTCCACCCGAGAAGCGAGATTATACTCATTCAGTGAACGCCAAAGACGTTTTGGAAACGCGGCCTCCGAGGCATCCACAGCGTAAGAAGTTATGGCACCTGAGGCATCTCGTTCCACCACATAATTGGTCAGGCGGATGTCTTTGTCACCAATTTGCGAGTAGGTGGGGGACACACGCCAATCCAGTTCCCAGTCTCCGCCATCGAATACATGTTGGCCTGAAATAAGCGCATTGCTGATGGAACGCTGGCTGTATTCCAGATTGTGTCGGATCTGTTCATTGTTCGAGGTGATGAAGTCGCTCTGATCGAGCAAGCCCGCCTTTGATTCTCCATTCTGCAGGTGCATCAACACGATCTTGTATTTCGATCGAGTGGTTTTTAAGGCGCCTCCTAAAAGACCGCTGACAAATACGTTGTTGATCCCGAGGGCACCGGACTGCAAGCGCTCTGTTCGCAAGGCGTTGGCATTTGTGTCTGTGCTTTTTCGGTAATAGTTCTGTTCCCAGTTCTCATAGAATTTCGTCTTGTTCTTGTAGGAGAATGAGGCGATCCATCCGATCGTACGCTTGTCGCGCTTGAACTGATCCCCTCCGGAAATACCCAAGCCAAAATTCGTGGGGCTCGTGGATGTCTTGCTGCCCATCTCGCCATTGAATGATCGAGTAATTTCGTCAGCTCCGGGGTCGCTGGGCTTGAGCCTTGGATCGGTTTGTTCGCCTGCCGGAGTAGGATTGGAAGCACTCATGCCCAACGGATCCGATCGGCTGCCGTCGTCAAATCCCAAAAAATCCAGTCCGCCACCCTCATAACTTCTGTAAGCGCTATTGAAGTGCATGCCGGGGGTAAACCCGATGCTCGCAGAAACATTGGTGGCCGGCTTTTCGGGAAATTCCTTGGTTTCGATATTGACCACGCCGCCTGTAAAGTCCGCCGGGAGATCGGCAGTGAAGGACTTACGGACGATGATGTTGCTGATGATGTTGGTCGGGAAGATATCCATCTGCAGGCTGTTCCTGTCTGGATCCAAACCGGGAATATCCATACCGTGCAGGGTGGTCTTGGTGTAACGGTCGCCCAATCCGCGCACGTAGACGTACTTGCCTCCTTGAAGGGATACACCGGGCACTCTTTTCACAGCCGCTGCTGCATTGCCGTCCCCGATCTTCCTAAAGGTTTGTGCGGAGATCCCATCCATGACATTGGCCGATTTGGCCCGCATGGCGATCAGCGCCGATTCAGTGTTCTTGATGGCCTCGGCCGTAACGGTGACCTCTTCCAATTCTTCTCCGCCCGGCTTCAGGCGGATCTTGCCCAACAACTCTACTTCTCCGGCCATCACCTGAACACCGGAGATATTGAGGGTTTGCAGACCGAGGAAAGAAATGCTCAGGTTGTAGCTTCCTTCGGGCAGACGCAGTTCAAAGTTTCCGTCAAAATCACTGACGGCTCCGGCCTGTACACCCACCACCTGAATATTGGCGGAAAAAAGAGGTTCGCCCGTAGAAGCTTCCATCACGATACCTCGGAGGATGCCCTCTTCGGTTTGTGCACGCAGTGCATGGCTTGAATACAGGATCGAGATCAGCGTTCCGAAAAAGAGAGTGGAGAGACGCATAGGTGGTTTTTAACGAGCAAAGCCCAATACCGATTCCTCGGCATTGGGCGTAAAATTAAAGGGTCAGCTGCAGTTAGAGGGCGCCAATAGCGTCTCCGAGTGTCCAGCCTGCGAACTGGGACAGATCTGCACCAACGGTCGATGTTGTTACGTTGGAAGAGAAGCTCAGATCGGAGAAGGCATCTCCAGCTGAAGACTTGTCCAGGAAGATATCTGCCACATCCATATTGCCTCCTGACAAATGGCTGGTATTGAATTCCCAAGCGGAGTTGAAATTCAGGATGCCATTCTTGTAGTTGTTGGACGAATTGTCATCGTCCAGTTCCACATCTGAGGACTCAGAGAAATTGGTGAAGTAGATGTTGCTGAGGCTGCCTTGTGCACCATCTCGGAAGTCGGCATATTCTCCTCCGCCGGTACCGCCATCATTGTAGCCGATGAAGGTGGCGTTGGTCATGGTGAAAGCTCCGTTGAGCGAACCCTCGGGCCCGTCGATCTCGAGAGCGTGGTCCGAACTGGAGTTTCCGAGGAAGGCCAGGTTGTTGAGCGTTCCGCTGAATGCTTGGTCGATGTCGAATGCATCGTCTCCCTGGTGCCACACCAACAGATCCGAACAGTTCACATTTCCGCCAAACCACTCAATACCGTCGTCAAAATTGGCCACCACCTCGATGTGATCGATCGTGGTTCCACTTCCTACGCCTCCAAGAGTTAGTCCGTTGATCTCATTGCCATCACCGATAAGCGTTCCGCCGTGGCGAATAGAGATATAACGCATCACGCCAGAGTTGTCATTCGGGTCGTTGCCTCCGTAAAGACCATTGGCATCGGATGGTGGGATACCCTCTATCTGTGTGGATACAACATCTCCAGAGGCAGAAATAGGTGCGTTACCAAGAACCAAAAGACCTCCCCAAAGGCCGTTGAATGAGGAATTCAAATTTGGGCTTGTAATGTTACCAGGTTCGATGTTGTCTGCAACGGAAGTGAAAATGATCGGCGCTGAGGCTGTTCCTTCTGCCATCAGTTTCGCTCCGCGTGCGATGATCAAGGTAGAGGAGTTGGCTTCTTGACCTGCTTCTGCTTTAACTATGGTTCCTGCTTCGATCGTAAGGGTCGTACCACTGGTCACCACCACTCGGCCGCTCAGTTGGTACACTTTATCCGCTGTCCAAGTTTCGTTGGCTGTGATCTGTCCAGACTTGATCACATTTCCGCTTGCGGGCGCAGGTCCGTCATTACCGCTGTCATCATCTTCGCTGCATGCGAATGAGATCATTCCGATAAGACCTACTAAAAGCCAGTTTTTTGAATTGCTGATTTTCTTCATTGTTCTGAAATTTTGATGAGCCAAAACTGATGACGATCTATTAAGAGAACTTCATTAGAAGGTTATAATTCAGTTACGAGAATGTTAACTGATTCATCTTTTTGTAAAGAATGTCGATAGAGCAAAAGCCTTTTTAGAATCTAAAAATCAAATAGATAAAACATGAAGAAACATAACTGCTCTGGCTGATGAGCTGAAATGTGTTCACGTTTGCTTAACCCAGGATCGTCAGAATATCAAATCGATCCGCTCTGAAACAGCGTATTGGCCCGATAGCGATCGTCCCCAAAGCGTTCGAATAACCCATGGAGGATGCCGAGCAATTTTTCCCGACCATAACTGTCGGACCACTCGAACAGTCCGCGCGGATAATTCACGCCTTTGGTCATGGCCAGATCGATGTCCTCTCTGCTGGCAATGCCCATGAAGAGGGCGTCATAGGCTTCATTGACCAGCATACAGAAAATGCGCTCGAAAATGGCTTGGGCCTTGCCTTCTTCGATGGACTCCATTCGCTGAGTTGCGGTAGAGCCATTGTATTCATAGTACCCTCTTCCGCTCTTGCGGCCAAAGAGTCCAGCTTCACTCATGCGTTTTTGGGTCAGTGACGGCTTGAAACGAGGGTCGTAGAAGAACTGGGTCCAGACGGTCTCCGTAACGGCGTAGTTCACATCGTTGCCGATGAGGTCCATCAATTCGAAGGGCCCCATGCGAAAACCATAATGTCGCATGGCCGCATCGATCTCCAAGGCGCTTGCCACACCTTCTTCGACCATCTTCAGTGCCTCTCCGTAAAAAGGACGCGCCACACGGTTGACAATGAAGCCCGGAGTATCCTGTGCACGAACGGTCACTTTCCCCCAGCCATCGATCCGCTTTTGTGCTCGATCCACCACAGTGCTGTCGGTGAGCAAGCTCGGAATGATCTCGACCAGGGGCAGCAGAGGAGCCGGATTGAAGAAATGGATCCCGAGCAGTTGCTCAGGATGACGGCGCCCCATGGAAAGGGAGGCAATGCTCAAACTCGAAGTGTTTGTGGCCAGAATACAAGTCTCAGAAATGTATTTTTCCAGTTGCTCAAAAAGGACGCGCTTGGCCTGCAGATCTTCAATAATGGCCTCGATCACAAGCTCACACTGCGTGAAAGAACTCAGATCTTCGGTGTACTGGATGCGGCCGCATATGGCTTCCTTTTCCTCCGAGCCGATCCTGCCTTTTTCGACCAGCCGGTCCATGACCTTGTTCAATGCTTCCCTGGACCGCACCAATGCCTGAGGCTGGCTGTCGAAGAGAAGCACCTGTTCACCTGCCTGTGCAGCTACCTGCGCGATCCCTGAGCCCATGGCTCCCGCTCCTGCGATCCCGATCATTTGCCTGTGAATTGAGGTTTTCTTTTCTCGAGGAATGCAGCAGTCCCCTCTTTGTAATCGTGGGAATGCCCCGCCTGGGTCTGCAAACGATCCTCGAGTGCCAGTTGGTCGTTCAGATCGTTCTGCGCGCTTTCATTCAATGCTTCCTTGGTCAGAGCCAGGCCAAGCGTGGGCATTTCCGATAAGCGGTGAGCGAGCATCAGGCTCTCTTCCTCCAGTTGCTCGTCTTCGAAGACCTTGTATATCATTCCCATGCGCTCTGCCTCTTCGGCTGGAACTTTGTCACCAAGCATCATCAGCGCAGAGGCTTTCTGGAAGCCGATCAAACGGGGCAGGGTGTAGGTGCCTCCGCTGTCGGGAATCAGCCCGATCTTCGAAAATGCCTGAATGAAGCTCGCCGAGCGGGCGGCTACCACCACATCTCCGGCCAGAGCGATATTGGCTCCAGCGCCCGCCGCCACTCCATTGACCGCACAAACGATCGGAAGCTCGAGCTTACGCATGGCCCTGATGATGGGATTGTAGTGCTCAGAAACGATCTTCGATAGGGCAGGACCCTTGGGATCGGTCGCTTCGACCAGATCCTGCCCTGCGCAGAAGGCCTTACCGGAACCGATGATCCGGACCGCCCGACATTCCTCATTTTCCTGTGCTTCGGCCAGGGCAGCCTGGAGATCCAAGGCCATTTGCCGAACAAAGCTGTTGAACTTGTCGGGTCGGTTGAGCCGGATATCCAGCACCTTGCCTTTCTGTTCCTTCTGAATGAATGAGCTCATGTTGGGGTCTTTTCAGATGCATTTAAAGTAGTCGAAAGGCTCCAAACAATCTTTGCAGCGATAAAGCGCCTTGCAGGCTGTTGAACCGAACATGCTGACGACCTCGGTTTGAAGAGATCGGCAATGCGGGCAGCGCACTGCCTCTTCCTTCCCGAAAAGAGTGCGCTTGTCTGCCGATCCGGATTCCGGAGGCGCAATCCCATAGGCGCGAAGTTTTTCCTTGCCTTCCTCGCTCATCCAATCGGTGGTCCAGGGCGGATCGAGGACCGTTCGCACTTCTAAATGCAAAAAGCCCGCTTCCAAGAAGGTCTTGCGAATATCGGCTTCGATCGTATCCATGGCCGGACAACCTGAGTAGGTCGGGGTGATGACCACTTCCACCCCGTTTTCATCTTTTCGCCAGGATCGTACGATGCCCAGATCGAGTATGCTGAGAACGGGAACCTCAGGATCACTGACTTGCCCCAGCAATTGAAGGATCACATCGGTGTCCGCTCCTTCAGGAGAAGCGTTTACCATTGAGCATCGGGGTAGGACCGGGGAATATGCTGCATCTCCGCCAGCAGGTAGCCCATGTGTTCTGTATGCGCTCCCTTGCGCCCCCCGGACTGCATCCATCCGTCTGCCGGTCGTTCCAGTGTGGCCAGTGCGAGGACTTCTTCGACCTTGGCGTTCCATTGGGTGCGGATGTGGGTATAGCTGGGGGCGATGCCATTGGCGTTCAGTCCGCTGGCGGCCTCATCGGTTTCAAAGAACTCACCGGTGAATGGCCATAATTCCACCAGCGATCGCTTGATCCGTTGATGGCTTTCCTCCGTCCCGTCTCCGAGACGAATGACCCATTCGGCCGACCACTGCGCATGATAGCGGATCTCTTTGATGGCCTTCTGAGCGATGGCCCGAAGTTGTTTGTCCTTGCTTTGAAGCAAGCTGGTCATTTCGTAAAAGTGGTAGGTATCGTAAAGGAATGCCCGCATCACTGTGTAGCCCCAATCGCCTTTGGGCAACTCGGTCATCAAGAGGTTGCGGAAGTTCTTTTCATCTCTGAAGTACGCCAGGCGGTCTTCTGTCCACCCCTCGCCTTTTTGTTCGGCGGCGTATTGAAGGAGCATACGGGCTTGCCCGAGGTGGTCGAGGGCAATGTTGGAGAGCGCAATGTCCTGCTCCAGAATGGGTCCGTGCCCACACCATTCAGACAGACGCTGCCCAGTGATCAGGGAGTTATCGGCAAGGAAGAGCGTGTAGGAGAGAAGGGGGTTTTCCATGTTGCGCTGCTCAAATATGCCCTACATCATCAGGGATCTCATAGAAGGTCGGATGCCGATAGACTTTGTCATCCGCCGGGGTGAAAAGAGCCTCTTTGTCCTCTGGTGCGCTGGCTGTGATGGCTTCAGAGGGCACCACCCAAACGCTGTTCCCTTCGCTCCTGCGCGTATACACGTCGCGGGCATTCTTTAGCGCCACTTCGGCATCCGGAGCGTGCAGGCTTCCCACGTGCTTGTGGCTCAATCCATTTTTGCTTCGGACGAAGACCTCCCAGATCTTCCAGTTATCGGTGTCGCTCATCTATGGTTATTTGGCCGCATCAGGCAGCGGAGTGTTCGCCTTTTCTTTCCTGTGTCTTCTTGGCAAATGCATTGGCTGCTTCCCGCACCCAACGGCCATCATCATGGGCTTTGTTGCGTGCTTCCAGGCGCTCTTTGTTGCATGGGCCATTGCCTTTCAATACGTGGTAGAATTCTTCCCAATCGATCGGTCCAAATCGGTAGTGCCCTGTTTTTTCGTCCCACTCAAGCTGCTCATCTGGGATGGTGAGTCCAAGGAATTCGGCCTGTGGAACGGTCTTGTCTATGAATTCCTGCCTGAGTTCATCATTGGATTTGCGCTTGATCTTCCAGTTCATGCTTTGAGCAGAATTGGTGGACTCCTTATCCGTTGGGCCGAACATCATCAAGGATGGCCACCACCAGCGGTTGAGCGCATCCTGAGCCATTTCCTTTTGCTCCTTGGTTCCCTTGCACAAGGCGAGCATGATCTCGTATCCCTGACGCTGATGGAAGCTTTCCTCTTTGCATATCCGAACCATGGCGCGCGCATAGGGTCCGTAGGATGTTCGGCAAAGCATGACCTGGTTCGCAATAGCTGCACCGTCCACCAGCCAGCCAATGGCGCCAATATCGGCCCAGCTTCGTGTGGGATAATTGAAAATAGAGGAGTACTTCGCCTTTCCGCTCAGCAGGTCGCCCACCAGATCGGCACGATCCGCCCCAAGTGTTTCTGCCGCACTGTAGAGGTACAGGCCATGACCTGCCTCGTCCTGAACCTTGGCAAGCAAAGCGACCTTGCGCCTGAGCGAAGGTGCACGGCTGATCCAGTTGGCTTCAGGAAGCATCCCGACCACTTCGCTGTGTGCGTGCTGAGAGATCTGTCGGATCAGCGTCTTTCGGTAAGGTTCGGGCATCCAGTGTTTGGGCTCCACCTTTTGCTCCGAATGGACATATTCCTGAAACCGCTCTTCAAAATTTATTGTCTCCATGGGTTGGGGGCTTCTGTTACAAATTTATCAGCTAAGGCTGAAACGATTAAGGAGGACAAAGTGTTTATTTGAACCAAGAATATTTGAACCCCCAGTATCATGTGGAATTTCTTTAAAAAACGCTCTTCAGAGAGCGACTGGACAAAGGCAGCCGGTCAGAAGTCCGAAACCTCTGCTTTCCATCGACTGCACGTAAAGGAGGTCAGGCGAGAAACCGAAGACTGCGTATCGGTGCTGTTGGACGTCCCCGAAGAACAACAAACGGACTTTCACTTTATTCAGGGGCAGTACCTCACATTCAAAAAGACCATAGGCGGAGAGGAGGTCAGACGATCCTATTCCCTCTGCAGCAGTCCGCTGGACGGTGAGTTGCGCGTGGCGATCAAAGAGGTCAAGGGAGGGCGTTTTTCCACTTTTGCCAATCGCGAACTGCAGGCGGGAGATGAGTTGGAGTCCATGACTCCAAGAGGATCGTTCCATGTGCCGCTCGGAACAGAGGCGGGCTCTCAATATGTGGCGTTCGCTTCCGGTTCGGGAATCACTCCGGTCATGAGCATACTGCGCACCACCTTGAAACAGGAGCCCGATTGCCACTTCCATCTTTTTTATGGAAACCGGAACAGTCAGTCGGTGATCTTTAGAGAAATGCTGGACGATCTGAAGAACGAATTCATGGGCCGCTTGGAGGTGCACCACATTCTGAGTCGGGAAGATCAGGGAAGCGACTTGCTCAAAGGCCGACTCGATGGGGAAAAGTGCATGGCTTTCGGAAAAACTTTTTTTGATCCGTCGGGCATTCGGGCGTATTTCCTTTGCGGACCTGGAGAGATGATCGAGAATATTCAGGGCGCCCTTCAAAACATGGGCGTGGCAAAAGAGCGCATCCACTATGAACTCTTTTCTGCGCCAAGCGCGAAAAAGCCTGCTTCGGAGAAAAAAGAAAAGCAGCTGGACAAAAAACTGAAAGCTCAGGTGACGGTCATCCTCGATTCGGACGAAACGCATTTTGAGATGAGCGGAAATCGGAAAACGGTGCTGGACGCTGCACTGGACGCTGGAGCAGATGTGCCGTTCGCCTGTAAGGGAGCGGTTTGTTGCACCTGTCGGGCCAAAGTGCTCGAGGGCACGGCAGACATGGAGATGAATTACGCGCTTGAAGATGAGGAAGTTGAAGAAGGCTATATATTGACCTGCCAGGCCCTGCCGACCTCTGAAAAGGTCGTCATCAGCTATGACGAATAAAAAAGCCCCGCGTTTGCGGGGCTTAATATCAGCGGGAAGACGATAAACCTAACCTAAGAGAAAACCAAAAAGAACTCCGCCGCTGAAAGAAGTTCAAATAAGTAACGCAGTGTTTAGAGAAAGCGTTGGTTCATTTGAACAAAAACTTCAACGGCAACTTTCAGGCCATTGTTGGACGGCCTTCATTTAAAGTTCTGTTAAAGCCCGCAGGGTGGCTTAAAAACCACCCTGACCGAGCCTGTTTTCAAAGGTTGGAGAGCTTGATGCACATGTCGGCCAGCCTCGCCGAATAGCCAGCTTCGTTATCGTACCATCCCACGATCTTGGCCATATTCCCCATGACCGAAGTGAGGGGTGCATCGAAGATATTCGAGTAAGGACTGCCAACGATGTCAGAAGAAACGATCGGCTCTTCGCAGTATTCAAGGATGCCCTTCAGCTCCCCGGAGGCAGCAGCTTTCATGGCCGCATTCACTTCTTCTGCAGTCGTTTCCCGTGCGAGCTCGACAGTGAGGTCGGTCACCGAGCCTGTCAGCGTTGGAACACGCATGGCCATGCCGTCCAGTTTTCCTGCGAGCTCAGGAAGTACGAGGCCCACAGCGACTGCCGCACCTGTACTTGTAGGGATGATGTTCTCAGCTCCCGCCCGTGCTCTGCGCAGATCGGAGTGCGGAGCGTCTTGTATGCGCTGGTCTGAGGTATAGGCATGAACGGTGGTCATGTAGCCCTTCACGATGCCAAATTGCTCATGCAATACCTTGGCCATTGGTGCCAGGCAGTTGGTGGTGCAGGACGCGTTGCTCAAGAGGTCATCTTCAGCGGTCATCAAATGGTCATTGACGCCCAATACAAATGTGGGGATGCCTTTTTTCGCGGGTGCGGAGAGCAAGACTTTCCGTGCACCGGCTTTGAGGTGTTTACCCATTCCTTCCTGGTCACGGAAAATTCCTGTGCATTCCAGGACCACATCGATGTTCATGGATTTCCATGGGAGCTCCGCCGGGTCCTTGATCGCTGAAATATGGATGCTCTTGCCATTGACAAGAAGCGTGTTTCCCTCTACGGATATCTCAGCGTCAAAACGACCATGGGCCGAATCGTATTTGAGCAGATGTGCCAGGGTCTTGGGATCTGTCAGGTCATTGATGGCCACTACCTCCACGCCGTCTCTGTTGAGCAGCTGCCTGAAGGTGAGTCGCCCGATCCGACCGAATCCATTGATCGCTATCTTTTTCATTTATTCTATGGATTTATGTTGCTAGAATTCTGGATATCCGCAAGAGGTCCATGTTCAATTCGACCTTTTGGGAAATGGCTTTTTCAAGTGGAGTGAAGGTCACGTCCTGATTTTCGACGCCGCACATCACATCGCTTTTTCCGTTCAGCAGCGCCTCTACAGCAGCAACACCGAGTTTGCCAGCAAGGATGCGGTCCATACAGCTGGGTGCCCCCCCTCTTTGCAGGTGGCCAAGGATGGTGACTTTGGTGTCGATATGTGGAAACTGTTCCACGATCTTTCTGGAGATGTCGTAGGTATTGCCCAGATGATTGCCCTCCGCAGTAATGATGATGTTGGAGGTCTTGCGGTTGGCGAAACTCTTTTCCACTTCGCTGATCAGGTCCTCCATGGACGAATGCTCTTCGGGTAAGACCACATCCAGTGCTCCGGTGGCCACTGCCGTTCGAAGAGCAATGAAGCCCGTATCTCTGCCCATGACTTCCACAAAGAAGAGCCGGTTGTGTGAACTGGCTGTATCACGGATCTTATCAATGCACTCCACCACCACATTGGTGGCCGAGTCGTATCCAAGTGTGTAGTCTGTGCCGTAAAGGTCGTTGTCGATCGTTCCTGGGATGCCGATCACCGGCAGACCGTATTCCTTGTGAAGCAGATGAGCGCCTGTGAAGCTGCCATTTCCGCCGATCACCACAAGGGCATCGATCTCTGCCTCTTCGATCTGCTCATAGGCCTTCTTTCTGCCTTCTGCACTTCGGAATTCCGCACAGCGGGCAGACTTCAAAAAAGTACCTCCTTGATTTAGAATATTCCGCGTTTCATTTTCAGAATCGGCAAAAATAGACGGATTGTCCATTCGGAAAAGGAAAAAGTGAACGAGATCGGTTCGTCCAATGAAAAGTTATATTTGGTTTAGCAAAACCGTCTCCCAATAGTGAGTACAAAGCCAACTGTAAACCCCCACGTCTCCTGCGATTGCGTCGTCTTCGGTTTCGATAACGAGAAGTTGAATGTGTTGCTCATCGAGCAGAGCTATGAGCGCCTGGGCGACAAGGTGCAAAATGCACTTCCGGGCGACCACGTTTGGGAGGAGGAGAGCCTGGATGAGGCGGCCGGACGCGTACTCAAGGAACTCACCAATTTGGACGGCATCTTTCTCAAGCAATTCAAAACCTTCGGTGATCCCGATCGCCTGCGGAACCCGAAAGACCTCGCCTGGCTGGAGAGCTATCGAAAAAAGCCGGCCACACGCGTGGTCACGGTGGCGTACTACGCCTTTGTTCGGATGGACGACTTTGAACCTGCGGCCAGTTCATTTGCCGAGAAGGTGTTTTGGCAGGATGTTCAGGACATCCCTCAGTTGGGATTCGATCACAACGAGATCATGGAGGAGGCCATCGAGGTGCTGCGTAGGGATTTTGAAGTCTACCAGGTCGGCCTCGAGTTACTGCCGGAGAAATTCACCCTGAGCCAGCTGCAGAATCTGTACGAGATCATTCTGAACAGGAAGCTTGATAAACGGAACTTCAGGAAAAAAGTGATCAAAGAGCGTGTGGTCACTCCCTTGGATGAAAAGCAAAAGGGTGTTTTGCACAAGCCGGCACAGCTCTTTGAACTCAATGCAGCCAATGATCCCTCTGGCCTGCGCAGCTGATGCGGATATTTCTATCGATCTTTTTTCTGTTCATCCTCTCTTCCTGCAGAGGGCTTCCCAAAAGTGAAGCAGAGGTGTATTCTGAGCCGGTCTCCGGACGATGGATGGTGGTGGATTGGCCGGAAGAAATGGGCCCATCCAAAGAGATCACCCTAGAGATCGATTGGGAGCAGCAACGACTGAGTGCCTACGCGGGTTGCAACCAAATGGGTGCAAGTTGTCAAACGACCGATGGCCGCGGAGGCATCCGCATCGGCCCGGTCTTTTCTACTGAGATGTTCTGCGAAGGGCTGATGCAACGTGAGCTCCTGTTTCAAAAGACGCTCGAGAGAAGTGACCGCATGGAATATACCAAAGAGACGCTCGCTCTGTTCCAGGGGACGACCCTGCTCTTCAGAGCCAAAAGCCTGAAAGAATGAATGGAATCAAACCGATCGATCTGCGTTGGTCCGATCTCGACCCCGTGGGCCATATGAAGCACTCGGTCTATTACGACCTTGCAGCCAGCCAGCGCATCGGGCTGCTTCACGAAGTGGGCCTGGGCATTCAGGAGTTGGCAGCCATGGGCTTTGGCCCGGTCCTCTTCAAGGAGGTCTGTACTTTTCGGCGGGAGATCCGCTCATCGGACCAAGCTCATATCACAGCCCAACTGATCGGCCTTTCAGATGATCTGGGTCGGTTTGCCTTTCGGCATGAATTCTTCAAAGGCGAGGTGTTTTGCGCGCGACTCGAAGTTTCCTGTGCATGGATCGATCTGAACAAGAGAAAGCTGACCACGCCTCCGGAGAAATACAGACCAGCATTCGATCAGATCCCGCGATCTGATGATTTCAGCAACCAAACAGATATCTAAACCTTGAGGATCACCGCTTCCACCCCTGAAGAATACTTGGAACAGCTTCCGCCTGAGCGCAAGGAGATCATGGCTGCGCTGCGGCGCACCATTCTCGACCATCTTCCGGATGGTGGTATCGTGGAGGCGATGTCCTATGGAATGATCGGTTATGTCGTGCCTCATTCCGTTTACCCGGCAGGCTACCACTGCGACCCCAAATTGCCGCTTCCATTCATCAGCATTGCCTCGCAGAAGAACCACATAGGGCTGTATCATATGGGACTCTACGCTTCGCCAAAAATGATGGAGTGGTTCACCACCGAGTTTCCCAGGCACAGCCAGCGCAAACTCGATATGGGAAAGAGCTGCATTCGATTCAAAAAGGCCGAGCATGTTCCGCTTCAGCTCATAGGGGAGTTGGTGGGCAGGATGAACAGCCAGCAGTGGATCGAGCTGTATGATTGGGTCCTGGTCTGGATGACCGGATTGTTCTTCATCTGGGGTTTCCTCACCGAGATGGATGGGGCGCTCATCCCCTTTCTGAAAGACCTTTTTGAGCTGAGCAATTTTCAGGCGGCCCTCGTACAGTTTGCTTTTTTCATTGCTTTTTTCGTTGTCTCATTCCCGGCTGCGGGCGTCCTGCAAAAAGTCGGTTACCGAAAAGGCATCTCTCTGGGTTTGGCTGTCATGGCCATGGGGAGTTTTGGGTTCATTGCAGCTGGCGTGTACGCCGAATACGGCTACTTCCTGATCGCCATCTTTGCTCTGGCAGCTGGAGTCACGCTTTTGCAGGTAGCAGCCAATCCCTACATGGTGGCCTTGGGCGGCACCGGATCGGGAAGCAATTATCTCAATACAGCACAGGGATTCAATGCACTTGCCAAAGTCCTCGCACCGCTCTTTGGTGCTTGGGCGATCCTCGAAGGCATGGAAGATTTGGATGAAGCGGCTCGTTTGGAGAGGCTCAATGAGGTCTACTTCTGGATCGGTGTCCTGTTGAGTGCTGCGGCACTCCTTTTTTGGATGGTGCGCCTTCCAGAAGTGATCCCGACTCGCGCAGCAGACCGTTCCGACGGGAACTATCGGGCACACCCTCATCTGTTGCGCGGCGCGGTGGCTATTTTTCTCTATGTGGGCGTTGAGGTCTGCGTGGCCACCTTTCTCATCCTGTATCTCGGCGATGTTCGCGAGCTGAGCAGAGCAGACGGCGCAGTCTATCTGTCCTACTACTGGGGAGCCTTGATGGCAGGTCGCTTAATGATCCCGCTTGTTCTTCCAAAAGCACCCACCCACAAGGTGTTGTTGCTATTTGCGATCGGAGCCTCAGTCTGCGTGGCGATCGCAGGATTCGGCACAGCTGCAGGCGCTTGGGCTCTGGTGGCTGCGGGCTTTTTTCATTCGATCATGTGGGGCAATATTTTCGCCCTTTCTCTCAGAGATCTGGGTTCATTGATCAGCAAGGGCTCAGGCCTGTTGGTCATGGCCATTGTCGGGGGAGCCATCCTCCCGCCCATCCAAGGTCTTCTGGCCGATTCGGTAGGCCGGCCCCGGTCCTATTGGATGCTTCTTCCTGCCTATCTCTACTTGATTTGGTTTGCCCACAGCGGACACCGTATAAAGCCCAAGGCCTCATGAAAAATTTCTTGTTTCCCTTTCTCCTCTCAGCTTTCTCTTTTTCTCTGCTCGGACAGTCAGAGTGGGTGAACCCATTCATCGGCACGGGAGGACACGGACACACCTATCCTGGCGCCACCGCACCTTTTGGGATGGTGCAACTCAGTCCGGACACTCGCCTGGACGGTTGGGACGGCTGCGGAGGCTATCATTACTCGGATTCTGCCATCTACGGTTTCAGCCACACGCATCTGAGCGGAACCGGAGTTTCAGACTACGGAGATCTGTTGCTGATGCCCATGCTCGAGGTGAACTGGACATCTGATGAGGTGCGGACAGCCTTTTCCCACAAGAACGAAAAGGCCAAGGCCGGATCCTATGAAGTCCTTCTGGCCAGCGACATTCGGGTGGAACTGACGGCTTCTCCACGAGCGGGCGTACATCGCTACACCTTTCCCAAGGGCACCCCGGCCTATCTGCTGGTCGACCTGTTGCACCGGGACCGTCTGCTCGAGGGCCAGATCGTTCAGCTGGACGATAGGAACTTTAAAGGCAATCGACGATCCACCGCATGGGCATTGGATCAAAATGTGTTCTACCACATTCGCCTTTCGCAGGCTGTGGAGGAAGTGCTTGCCGATCCGTCGAATCCCAAACACCGAAAAGTGCTTCGATTCAGAAAGCTGAAAGAGCCACTGACGGTATGGGTCGGTCTTTCATCCACCAGCTCTGAAGCCGCTTTGCAGAATCTGGAACAGGAGGTGGGCCAAAAGGATCTGGATGAAGTAAAATCCCAAACCCGATCGCTCTGGGACGGCGAACTCAGTAAGATCAAGGTGTGGGGAACCAAGGAACAGAAGCACATTTTTTACACGGCCCTGTACCACAATATGATCGTCCCGAACCTGTTCAGCGATGCAGCAGGCACCTATCGGGGAATGGACGGGGCAGTTCATCAGGCAAGTTCGGACCACTACACGGTTTTTTCCCTCTGGGACACCTATCGGGCCACACATCCGCTCTATACGCTGATCGATCACCGGCGCACAGGTGATTTTCTCCATACGTTCGAGCGAATGTTCGATCAGACAGGCCGGCTTCCGGTTTGGGAACTCGCGGGCAATGAAACAGAGTGCATGATCGGGTACCACGGGGCTTCGGTCGTTGCGGACGCGGCCATCAAAGGACTGAGCCCCTTGGATAAGAACAAGGCTTTGGAAATGGTTCGGGGGAGTTCGATGCATCCCATGTTCGGAATGCAGGAGTTCCGAAAGAAGGGCTATCTGAACCTCCAGGACGAACACGAAAGCGTCTCAAAGACCCTTGAATATGGCTACGATGATTTCTGTGTCGCCCAGATCGCTCGTCAGGCGGGCCAGATCAGCCTGGCCTCATCCTACGACCGTTCGTCTCTGGCCTACCGAAATCTAATGGACGAAAAGGGTTTCATGCACCCGAGGTCCAACGGGCAGTGGGAGGCTGAATTTGACCCAAGGCAAGTGAACAATCACTTCACGGAAGCCAACAGCTGGCAATACAGTTTTTATGTGCCGCATGACATCCAGGGCTTCATGAGAAGGCTGGGCGGCCCCGAGGCACTCGAAGACCACTTGGATGCGCTCTTCTCAGCAGATGAGCATACCACCGGCCGAACGCAGGCAGACATCACCGGACTGATCGGACAATACGCTCATGGAAATGAGCCATCGCATCACATCGCTTATCTCTACAACTCAGCCGGAGTGCCTTACAAGACGCAGCAGCGCGTGAAGCAGATCCTTGAGGAGATGTATCACAATGCGCCAGATGGTCTGAGCGGCAATGAGGACTGCGGACAAATGAGTGCCTGGTACGTACTCAGCAGCCTGGGCTTCTATCCGGTTTGTCCCGGGGATCCGCGTTATGTGATCGGGTATCCTGCTCTGGACAGCGCCAACATTCGGATGGGCAACGGCAAAATGTTCCGCATTCGGAGATCGGGATCGGGTCCGTACATCGACCATGTGGAATTGAACGGCCTGGATCATCAGAATAACTTTCTCCGCCACAGAGATTTCATGCAAGGCGGCAAGCTCGTTTTTCATATGTCAGAGACGCCTTCTGACTGGGGAACGACCATGGACAGGGTCTACCTGACGGCGGTCCGTTCGTCCTATATCGAGGCTCCGGTCATGGAGTATGCATCTTCCGTTTTCTTTGATTCCACAGAAGTCCGCTGGAAGAATCCAGAGGGCCATTCGGTCGAACTCAGTTGGTTCCCAAAGGGAAAACCCGATCGCCTCATGCAGCAGATCAACGATGAAACCCTGGAGCGTTTTCAAGTGCGGGAGAGCGGGAGACTGGAGTTGCGGTTCATGAAAGGAAAAGATACCGGCGGAGCTGCGATCGCTCATTTTCACAAGCGAATGAATCGATATTCTGCCCAGTGGATGAACCCACCCAGTACACAATACAGTGCAGAAGGACCCGACGCTCTTGTCGATGGTGTATTCGGTGATGAAGAATGGAGAAAGGGTCGCTGGGTGGGCATACAGGGCGCGGCTTTCGTCGCTGAGGTGGACCTTCAGTCTTCCGTTGTCATCAATGCCGTGGGCTTGAACTGCCTTCAAGATGTCAAGTCCTGGATATGCTTTCCAACTCGTGTGGCCTTTTATGCGAGGAACCAGTCAGATGAGGCCTGGTCACCTTTGGGGGTGGTGCACGTAGGCGACAGAAGCACAGAGGAGGGAAGTTCCGTTGAACCATTTCAACTGCCTGTGAACCACCAGTTTCGTTATATCCGTGTGGAGGCAGATCAATTGGGTACACTTCCTGAATGGCACCCCGGAGCGGGTTACCCGACCTATATCTTCGCCGATGAGGTATTGATCATTCGGTAGAAGCAGGTCATAAAAAAGCCACTCTTTGGAGTGGCTTTGATCTTTAGGAAGCATCGCGTTCAGGGCAAGAGGTCGTAACGGTCGAGATCCATCACCTTTGCCCAAGCGGCAACAAAATCCTGGATGAATTTCTCTTCTGCGTCATCACTCGCATATACTTCGGCCAGCGCGCGCAACTCGGAGTTGGACCCGAAGATCAGATCCACCCGACTGGCTGTCCAAATGGTCTCCCCTGTATTCCGGTCCATTCCGCGGAACAGTTCAGCGCTTTCGTCCATGGCTTCCCAGCGGTAGCGCATATCCAGCAGATTGATGAAGAAATCGTTGCTCAAGGTCCCGGGACGGTCGGTCAGAATCCCATGAGCCGAGTGGTCGTGGTTGGCATCCAATGAACGCATTCCGCCCACGAGAACGGTCATCTCAGGTGCAGTCAGACCCATAAGCTGGGCCTTGTCTACAAGCAGTTCCTCTGTAGAGTAGGTGTAATTGGTCTTTAGGTAATTCCGGAATCCATCGGCCATCGGCTCCAGCACGCTCATTGAGGCGACATCCGTCATCTCTTGGGTCGCATCTGTTCGGCCCGGACGGAAGGGGACGGAAATGGATGCACCCGCTTTTTTACACGCATCTTCAATGCCCACACATCCACCCAGTATGATGAGATCGGCCATACTTACGCCCACACCATTCTTCGCCTTTTTGTTGAAGTCGGCCTGAATCTTCTCATAGGTGGACAAAACGGAAGCCAGCGCATCTGGCCGGTTCACCTCCCAGGAATTTTGTGGCGCCAAGCGGATCCTGCTGCCGTTCGCGCCACCTCGGTAATCGGTGCGGCGGAAGGTGGAAGCCGATGCCCAGGCCGTGAGGATCAGATTCCGTTGATCGATACCGGAGCCACGTATATCGTCTTTCAACCTTTGGATCGCATCCTCATCGATCATTGCATAAGTGCGTTTGGGCAGCGGGTCCTGCCAGATGAAGTCTTCTTTGGGAACTTCAGGTCCCAGATAAAGAGTGCTCGGCCCCATGTCCCGATGGGTCAGCTTGAACCAAGCCCGTGCAAATGCCTTTTCAAATGCCGATGGATCGTCCAAAAAGCGTTTGGATATCTTTCGATATTCTGGATCACGCACCAATGACAAGTCGGTGGTGAGCATGGCGATCGACCGTTGCTCATTGGGGTCGAAGGCATCCGGAGCCATTGCCTTTGGGTCTTTGGGTACCCACTGATGGGCACCGGCAGGACTTTTGGTCAATTCCCATTCTTCCTCGAACAGGGCCTTGAAGTAGCTATGATTCCATTCTGTAGGGGTGGGCGTCCAGATCACTTCCAGTCCAGAGGTGATCGCATCAGCCCCTTTACCGCTTCCATAGCTACTTGTCCAGCCAAAGCCTTGCTCTTCAATGGAAGCCGCCTCAGGTTCGGGTCCAAGGTTCGACCCAGGTCCTGCACCATGCGTCTTGCCCAATGTGTGCCCGCCGGCGATCAAGGCGACCGTTTCTTCGTCATTCATGCCCATACGTCCGAAAGTTTCACGGATGTCGTGGGCCGCAGCGATCGGATCGGGATTTCCATTGGGTCCTTCGGGGTTCACATAGATCAGTCCCATCTGAACAGCTGCCAAGGGACGCATCAGTTCGCGTTCACCAGAATAGCGCTCGTCATCGAGGAATTTGGATTCAGGCCCCCAGTATACATTGCTTGCGGGCTCCCATACGTCGGCACGTCCGCCAGCGAATCCAAGCGTTTCAAAGCCCATGGCCTCAAATGCCACATTGCCAGCCAGGATCATCAGGTCAGCCCAAGAGAGCTGGCTTCCGTATTTCTTTTTGATCGGCCAGAGGAGCCTTCTTGCCTTGTCCAAATTCGCATTGTCAGGCCAAGAGTTGATCGGGGCGAAGCGCTGTTGTCCTTCCCTCGAGCCCCCTCTTCCATCGCCCGTACGGTAGGTACCTGCGCTGTGCCACGCCATGCGGATGAAGAGTCCACCATAGTTCCCCCAGTCGGCAGGCCACCAATCCTGGGAGGAAGTCATCAGTATCTCGATGTCCTTCTTCACGGCATAGTAATCCAATGAGCGAAAGGCTTCTCGGTAGTTGAAGCTGGCACTCATGGGGTCTGAAAGCGCAGAGTGCTGCCTGAGGACACTTAGATCCAATTGGTTGGGCCACCAGTCTCGGTTGTTCTTTCCGCTTGGGCGGACCTTCTCTTCCGTATTTTTCTGGGGAGTTCCCGAGCTGAGTTGAATTCCATGGGCATCCATGGATTCCGAGGCGCCCAGTCTTTTGCCTGTACTCAATAGGACGAGCGCCCAATTCATTGCGTATTTCATGGGTTTTGGTTTAAATGGAAATGAAAGTTAAACGATATCCAGGCGCTCAGCGATAACACGCACTTATCCGATGATCGCTGCTGTCGATCGAAAGGAAAGCTTGTCCCGAGGACAGCTTACAGCATGGGCTCGATGGAATAGGCGAACAGAAAAAGCGCCAGTCCCGAAGCCAGAAAAGAAATGGAGAAGAGAACCAGATCGAAGGATGGGTAGAATTCTCTTTTGATCCAATAACCCACTTCCCGAATGCTCAGAGCCACTACATAAATGAAATAAGCAGCCATCAACCCGGAGATCAGCCAAAACACAGCCGTCCCAAAAGTGGACCATGTTCCAAGATTGAAATAGGCGAATACAACAGAGAGCAGCGAATAGAAACAGACCCGGAAAGACCTCGAATCCGGAACGAACGGGTCTTCAGCAGAATTTTGGTTTTTTTCGTTTTCACTCATGAACAACTGACTCTCTAGCGCAACACTGAATAGATTATTTCGAGGCAAAAATACCCCAAAGGATCATTTTAAAAGAGTGCTGTTTCAGTCGCCTGGATCGCTGGGCATACGTCGTGCACCGAGCAGCTCAAATCGATTGTAGATGAGGAGTATCAGCAGACCAAAAAGAACGGCCCCAATGATCAGCGCATTACTGACGATGCCTTCGGTGGAGAAGGAGATCTTGAGCAGGATGGTGGAGATCACGAAGCCTGAGTTCCGGATGATCTCGTGGAAGCGATCCGAGTAGAAAAAAGACGCCAGCAGTAGCAGGACATCGACGATGATCAATACGGTGAAGAATTCATCAAAGAAGACATTGTTGATGTCCTTGAATGCCACAATACCGTCTTCATAGTCCTTCCAGATGGACAATGCCCAGTCGCTGAACGTATAGAAAGCAAGGAACAAGAGCAGCGGCACCAGAAGCAGGGCGATGGCTTTTTTCAGCAGGATGAACATTTGGATCTTGGTCTTTTGGCGATCGTTGCGCTCCACTGTTTCACGATCCCCATGTGTTCTGCGCGCTGAACGATAGAAGAAATAAAGGAGCAGGAAAAGAATGAGCGTGGTCAGGGCGTCGTAAGTGAACTGAAGGTCACTGCTGGATTGGAACCAATCAGAGGTAAGTTCCAGGTTGCCAATGTCTTTGAAGATGCGCCGAATAACGATCAGGGTGATGATCTCATATTGCTTTCCGATGTAGGAGGATATGGATTGGGGAAGAAAAAAGATCAATAAATAGACCTCGTAGATCAATATGAAGGAAAAGGGCGTGTAAATGGCGGCTATCGGGCTGCTGAGCAGATCGGAGTCCAAGGACAACCATTGGCTACCCGACAACAGGATGAGCAGCAGGTGGGCCAAATAGCTCACTATGGCGATCGATAGGATGAACCGCTCCCCCCGCGCTTTGGCATTGGCG
>RFXV01000090.1 GCA_009921445.1 Flavobacteriia bacterium | reverse complement strand
TACAACAACCTCGCTCAGGCGCGTCTCGATCGGATGGTCAGTGTCTACCAGATGGAGGACATGAAGAACAATACGGCGCTGAGCGTGGCCTCTCAGTATGTGCAGATCCTGCTCAATCAGGAGATCCTCAAGATCGCTGACGAACAGGCTCGGGTGACACAGCTTCAGCTGCGGCGTATGAAGCAACTGGTAGATGCCGGTGCCCGGCCAAAAGGCGACCAACTGCAGCTTGAGGCCCAGCGTGCAAGGGACGAACAGGCCTTTGTCTCTGCACAGAACAACCTTCGGATCAGTCGGCTCATCCTTGCACAGACCATGCAGATCCGAAACGGCGAAGACCTGGAAGTTGCCGGATATGCAGCAACCGATCCAGAGAGTGGGCTGCTTTCCATGAGCCCACAGGATATCTATACAGCCGCTCTGGGGAACCAGCCCTCCATCAAGGCCAGTGAACTCAGCGTACAAAGCGCGGAGAAGGGAGTGGCCCTGGCCAAAGGCGCCGTATGGCCGAGCCTGTCGCTCTTCGCTGCAGTGGCCACCAACTATTCCGACCAGGTACTCAACTTCAATTCACAAACGCGCAACCCGCTGCCCATTGGAACAACCGCTTCAGGTGAACTGGTCAACGATCTGGGTGGATTTACTTTTCAGACCGACGGAGTGAAGCCCTTTGGCGACCAATACGCCGACAACATCAACCAATTCATCGGATTGAACCTCAGCGTTCCCATATGGACGGGCTTTCAGTTGAGGAACGGCATCCGAAATGCCCGACTGAACCAGGAGCAGAGCAAACTTCAGCTGGAGGATACAAAAAATCAGCTTCGTCAGACGATCGAACGGGCCCATGCCGATGCACGATCAGCCCTGGAGACCTACGCCTCCGCGAAGAGCAATGTACGCGCCAACCAGGAGGCCTTTGATTACGCCGAATTGCGCTTCCAAAATGGTGTCATCAGCCAGTACGATTATGAGAATGCCCGCAACGGACTGAGCAGTGCGCAGGCACAAATGGCCCAGGCCAAATACGATTTCATCTTCCGCATCAAGACACTCGAATTCTATCTGAACGGCAGCATCCAACCCTGACTCCCATGAAAAACAAAACCCTTCGAATTGTCCTGATCGCCACGGTGCTGCTGATCGTTCTGCTCGTGGTCGCCAAGAAGTCTGACTGGATCGGAAAGGATTCCACCACCGAGGTGGAAGTAGCTGAGAGTTTCCGTACCGATATCATTGAGATCGTTACAGCCTCGGGCAAGATCCAACCCGAACTGGAAGTCAAGATCTCCCCGGAGGTCAGTGGTGAGATCGTCGCGCTGGACATTCAGGAAGGTGATGCCGTCACCGAGGGACAGCTACTGCTGCGCATCAATCCGGATATATATGAGGCCGCCGTTAACCGAACCCAGGCCGCAGTGAATTCCACACGTTCAAGCGTGGCCCAGGCCAAAGCGCAGTTCCTCGAATTGGAAAAGAACCACAAACGAAATGAAGGCCTCTTTACCAAAGGTGCCATTTCCCAGCAGGAATTCGACGCAAGCCTGCGGGCATTCCAGGTGGCACAGCTCGGTGTGGAATCTTCGGAGTTCCAGCTCAAGAGCGCACAAGCCAACCTCAAGGAAGCACGAGACAACCTGAACCGGACAACGATCTACAGCCCCACATCAGGCACTGTCTCCATGCTCAATGTAGAAGCCGGAGAGCGCGTAGTGGGGACGGCCCAAATGGCCGGAACGGAATTGCTGCGCGTGGCCGACCTCACGCAGATGGAGGTCTTGGTGGAGGTGAATGAGAACGATATAGTTCGCGTGGCCCTAAATGATACGGCACGCATCGAAGTGGATGCCTTCCTCGGGGAGCAATTCAAAGGGGTGGTCACACAGATCGCCAATTCGGCCAACCTGATGGCCGCAGGGGTCGATCAGGTCACCAACTTCGAGGTGAAAGTTCGTATCCTGCCCGAAAGCTACGCCCATCTGAATCCGGAAGGAAGCAGTATCTCTCCGCTGAGACCGGGCATGACGGCATCGGTAGAGATCGAAACAGACAAGCAGGCCCAGATCCTGGTCGTACCCATTCAAGCGGTCACCCTTCGGGACGACACCGCTTCAGGTCGTTCTGCACGTGAGCGCAGAGAAGAAGCAGACAAGGCAGATGAAATGGAAGTCGTTTTCCTCGAAAAGAATGGAATCGCACGCATACAAGTTGTGGAGACCGGCATACAGGACGACAAGAACATCCACATCACCTCCGGACTTGAGGAAGGCCAGACCATCATTACCGGACCATACAGCGCTGTAAGCAAGACGCTCAATAGCGGCGATGCGGTGAACGCAAAGAGTGCAGAAGGATCCAAGAAGGAGGGCGCAGAGGATTGATGGACCGTCAAGGACATCTCCTTCTTATTGAAAGTGCCAGCCTGAATTGCTCTGTAGGTATTGGGCGTAACGGAGCAATCGCTGGTCTGCGTGAAGAATCGGCCTCTTCCTTTGCCCATGCCGAGAAACTGCATTTGTTCGCAGAGGAACTCATCGAAGAAGTCGGCCGGGAAAAAGAACTCTGGAAAGCGGTGGCCGTGAGCATTGGACCGGGTTCGTACACCGGTCTTCGCATCGGACTTTCTCTAGCCAAAGGGATTGCCTATGCTTTTGACTGCCCGTTGATCACCCTTTCTTCACTGGACGTGCTTTATCAGACCTTTCTCTTGGATCATCCGGCACAACAGGCGGAGGTGTTCTGGCCCATGATCGATGCCCGACGGATGGAGGTCTACACCAAATGTCTTCAAAGCGATGGGCGAATGATCCGGAAGGAACAGGCCATGATCCTTGAGGAACAACTGCCCGACCCTGCTGGGATCTGTTTTGGGACGGGAAGTGAAAAAGCACGAGGGCTGCTCGAGTCAGCGGGCTGTCGCGTATTCGATGGCCCGGAGCCCAGCGCCCGCGGAATGATCATGCTCGCAGAAGAAGCCTTTGAGCGAGGCGCATTCGCCGATCTGGCCTACAGCGAACCTCAATACCTCAAGGAATTTCAGGCTGGGAAGCCCAAGCGCTCCAAAACCAATTAGCATGGTGCTCGTTTCTTAAAAAACAATTGATCAGATGACCCTTCCCCCTGCCCTCATCGCACAGCAAGCCCTCGGCTTTCAATGGCCCACGATCGATCCCTTTCTTTTTTGTGCCCACCACAAGGACCTTTACCCCGCAGGAAATTCCCAACTCGGGCTCGATCCTGAACATCTTCAGGGCCGACCCATTGGTCAGGACTTTCAGCCCAGAGACGGTTTTCGGATGTATCACGGACAAGGCATCCCGGGCTTTCCTGCGCATCCGCACAGCGGCTTTGAAACGATCACCATCGCACTCGAAGGATTCATCGACCATTCCGATTCACTGGGCGCCGCGGCTCGTTTTGGAGAAGGGGACGTGCAGTGGATGACCGCCGGACGCGGCATCCAGCATTCAGAGATGTTCCCTTTACTTAATGCAGGCGGAAAGAATTCCCTCGAGCTCTTTCAGATCTGGCTCAATCTGCCCGATTCAGAACGGACTGCTCAGCCGCATTTCCAAATGATGTGGGCCCATGAGGTTCCCATTGTTGCGGGACAAGGCCATCGGATACGGGTGATCGCAGGCGAATGGAAGGATGCGAAGGCATCAAATCCTCCACCTGCCAGCTGGGCATCGGATCCAAGGAGTGCCATTGCACTTTGGCACATTGAGATGGACGCGAACACCTCCATAGAGCTGCCCGTGGCGGCTGACGGGGCGGACCGGCAACTCTACCTGCACGAGGGCGCTGAACTCATGATCAACAGCCAGCGGCTGAAGGGTGGCAACTGCGGACAACTGAACGCCCAGGTGAAAACGCTTGTGGAAACCACGAACTCAGCAACACGCTTTTTGGTCATGCAGGGAAGACCCATTGGCGAACCCACTGCCCAGCACGGGCCCTTCGTTGCAGCCGACCGAAAGGGGCTGATGGATGCCTTTCAGTCCTTCGAGCGCGGTGAATTCGGTCAATGGCCCTGGCCGGATGCCCAACCAGTGCATGATGGTTCACTGGGGCGGTTTGCACGTTACCCCGATGGGAAAGAGATCCATCCCTGAATACGCATGAAACGAGCCGCATCGGTCAGAATGAACTTCCTTTGCCCGTGATGGCACGCTCCCTTCTCGACTGGTTGCTGATCTTGCTGGCTTTGGTCATTTATGTGGCCGGTCTGCAACTCAACATCATGGATGTGGATTCGGCGCAATACGCCTCCATCAGCCAGGAGATGGAGCAGAGCGGCTCATACCTCGAGGTCAAAAACAAGGGGCAAGACTACCTGGACAAACCGCCTCTGCTTTTTTGGACCTCTGCCCTTTCTTTTAAGCTCTTTGGCTTCCACAACTGGTCGTTCAAACTCATTCCCTTCCTCCTTGCGCTGGCCAGTATTCGGGCGACCCATCGCCTGGGACGTTTGCTCGCCGATGAGCAAGTGGGGCGCTGGGCCGCCGTCATGCTCGGCTCTTGTCAGGCCTATTTCCTTTTCACTTTGGACCTGCGCACTGACACCATGCTCACTGCTTGCATCGCGATTGCCATCGCGCAGATCATGGAATTCAGCATTGGAGACGGACGCTTCTACCGGCTTATTTCCGGATTCTTGTTCGTGGGCCTGGCCATGCTCGCAAAGGGCCCTATAGGCCTCATGATCCCGATGATCGCCATCGGGGCCCACTTCCTCTTCAACCGGGAATGGAAAAAGATCTTCCAGTGGCACTGGCTGTTCGGACTCTTGGTGACGGCATTGGTGCTTGCACCCATGTCCTACGGACTCTACACCCAATTCGATCAGGCAACTGATAAATCTGTACTGATGCCCGGACCTTCGGGAATGACCGCGCGGGAGGGAATATCCGGGCTGCGCTTCTACTTCTGGGAACAGAGCTTTGGGCGCATCACGGGAGAAAATGTCTGGAAAGACAGCAGCGGCCCCTTCTTTCTAGTCCATAACTTCCTGTGGTCCTTTGCCCCCTGGTCCTTTTTTGCCTGCATCGGCCTGTTTTGGAAACTCCGCAAGGAGCTCCGCTCTCTAATACACACTGGAAAAGGCGATTGGCTCAGCCTTGCGGGCTTTCTGATCCCCTTTGTCATTCTGAGCCGATCCCAGTTCAAGCTGCCGCATTACATCTTTCCACTCTTTCCTTTTGCGGCCCTGATCACAGCAGAATTCATGAAGAGCTGGCTGGAGCAGTTGTTCAAAAGCGGATGGTCAAAGGCCGCACTCTACGGCCTGAGTGGCTTGACCATTGCCTCGATCGGAGCACTGGGCGCACTCATGCTCTTTTGGGTCTTCCCGGTCGGCACGCCGGTCCGCCTGCTCTTTGCGCTTTCCTTCGTAGGCGCCCTGGCCCTGCTCATTCTCCGCCCGGCGCGTGCGGGTTGGATCCGCTCAATGGCCCTGGTATCGCTGGGCGCCAACCTGGTGATGAATATGCACTTCTATCCGCAGTTGTTGCGCTATCAGGGCGGCAGTGAACTGGCGGCCATCGCCCGTTCCAAGGGAGCAACTCCCGAAAGCACTGTACGCATGGGTCAATTCTCTTATAGCTTCGATGTGTACATGGAAACCCTCGTAGCCAGTGCCGGAAAACCCTCTGCCCTGAAAAGCGGGCAAACATTTGTTTATACCCATGAAAAAGGACTGAAGCGGCTGCGCTCAAGTAAACGAAGGATCGCTGAAGAGATCGTACACGAAGGCTATCCCATCACCAATTTGAGTACGGACTTTTTGGATCCTGTAAAAAGACCTAAAGCGCTTCGAAAAAGTTATTTGGTGATCCTCGAACCCGAGGAACCCTAGTTTTGATGCCTGAACGGTTGCTCCTTCCTATGAATGATCTGATTCCCTTTCGCCTTTACCCGGCCCTTTGGCTGGCTGGTCTGTCCTTAATCATGGGTTGCAAATTCGACCCGTCCACTGAAGCAAGCACAGTCGAACTTGGCTTGAGCGAAGGCGTACATCGGGGCCGCCTTTTGGCGAATGATTCCACTGATATCGCTTTCAATTTCGACTGGCAGCTGAGCGGGCAAGACACCCAGATGGTGATCTTCAATGCGGACGAACGCATCGTACTCCAGGAGATCGAAAGAAAAGGAGACAGCCTGACCCTGCAGATGCCCGTCTTTAATCCGGACAAAAGCCCCACTTATAAAGTAGATGCCGTCTTTGAGCGCGGAGAGACCGAACGCTTTCCGCACAAAGAGTTAGCGAGCATTCAATTGCCCAAGAAGTGGCGGGTGCTCCTTTATACAGGAACGGAGGATGAGACAGAGGCCGCGGGCGAGTTTTTTCAGGAAGGACAGCTAATTAAGGGATCCTTCCTCACGGAAACAGGCGATTACCGCTTTTTGGAGGGCGTTCTCAATGGCACCGAATTGCGGATGAGCACCTTTGATGGGGCGCATGCCTATGCCTTTACCGCCCGCCTGACGGATGGGGGCGAATTGGACGGCCATTTTTACTCAGGAAAGCACTTCCACACGCGCTGGACTGCTGAGCCATCCGATTCCGTTCGTCTGGGAGATCCGCTCGAACTCACCCAGCTCACCTCTGAAGACGGCCGATTTGATTTTCAGTTCCGCGACCAGGAAGGTGAACTCTTCGATTCCCAAAGAGACCAATGGATGCAGGACAAGGTGACCATTGTACAGATCATGGGCAGCTGGTGCCCCAATTGCATGGACGAGATCCGCTATATGACCGGCCTTCGGGACGAGCTCGCGCATGAAGACCTCCGCCTTGTGGGCATCACCTTTGAGCGCAGGGGGGAATGGAAGAAAGACCGTCCCGCGGTGGAGCGCATGATCCAGGATCTGGCCATCGACTATCCGCTGCTCTACGGCGGAGGAAGCCGGCACATTCGAGACAGCCTGCCGCAGATCGCACCTTTCCGATCCTTCCCCACCTCCATCTTCATCGATCGGGAGGGTCGTGTCCGTCGCATCCACGCCGGTTTCTCAGGCCCGGGCACCTCAGCCTACGCCGCTTATGCCGAAGAGACCCGATCTTTTGTGAGCGATCTGCTGAATGAATAGGCTGCCTCTTCTCATTGTTCTTTTTTTCATGATGGGATGCGAGCATCCACCCGACCGCATTGAGATGCGAACGGAAATGGGCACGATGATCTTCCGACTTTCTGAGGGCGCGCCGCTGCACAAAGCGAACTTCCTGAGCGAATTGGAAAACGGAACATGGGCGCATGTATCGTTCAACCGAATGGTGCCCAACTTCGTCATCCAGGCCGGTTGTCCGGATCGGGAAGACGGAACCATCGATGCAGCGCATTGGATCGATGGAGAATTTGCCGACAGCCTGACCCACCGTTTTGGCGCCTTGGGCATGGGACGCGACGCCAATCCTGAGAAGCGATCGGCCAATTGCCAGTTCTACATCGTTACGCATCCCGAGGGCGTTCATCGGCTCGATGGAGACTAT
>RFXV01000089.1 GCA_009921445.1 Flavobacteriia bacterium | reverse complement strand
AGCTTTGAATTTAAGCTGTGCTTTGTTGAACATTTGGCGCTGAATAATGTCTGATTGCTTAAACAAAATACCCATTTGATGCGCCACGCCCTCCTACTCATTCTAGTATGCTGCAGCTCCATTACTGCTTTTGGCCAGACATCGACCATCACAGGAAGGGTTTCCGATGCCATCAGCAATGAATCACTGCCCATCGCCGCAGTCAAAGTAGAGGGAACGAAGCTGGGAAGCACATCAGATTTTGATGGCCGCTACACCATAGAAGATCTTGAGCCTGGGCTGTACAACCTGCAGATCTCGTTGTTGGGCTACGCGCCGCGCACCATCTATGAGGTCGAGGTGACCGCTCTTCGGCCTGCGATCGTGGATGTACAGCTCGAAGCGAGCACAACCCGACTCGAAGAAGTGGTGGTGGACGCTCAGTCCCGGTTTGAAAAGAATACCGAAAGCCCTGTCTCTTTGCAGACCATCGGCATCAACGAGATACAGAGGAATCCTGGCGGCAATCAAGATATCTCCAAGGTGATCCAGGCACTCCCTGGGGTGGCCTCCACACCTAATTTCCGCAACGACCTCATCATCCGGGGCGGCGCTCCCAATGAGAACCGCTACTTTCTGGACGGCATCGAGATCCCCTCGATCAATCACTTCGCCACTCAGGGAGCAGGTGGCGGTCCGGTGGGGCTGATCAACTTCAACTTCATCCGGGAAGTGGACTTTTACACCAGCGCCTTCCCAGTGAGCCGCGGGAATGCTCTGAGTTCGGTCATGGACCTGAAGCTCAAGGACGGTAGAAGCGACGGCTTTGCCTACAAGGCCATTGTCGGGGCAAGCGATGTGGGCATCACAGTCGATGGCCCGCTGAGTGAAAAGACCACGATGATCGCCTCGGTCAGAAGGTCGTACCTGCAGTTCCTTTTCGCTGCACTTGAACTTCCATTTTTACCGATCTACAATGATTTTCAGGCCAAGGTCAAATACACCATCAGCGATCGGCATCAGATCACCTTTCTTGGCCTGGGTGCCATTGATGACTTTGAACTCAATTTGGACGCCAACGAGACCGAAGAACAACGGTACATTCTGAATACTCTGCCCGTGAACGATCAGTGGAACTACTCGGTCGGTGTCAAATACACCTACTTTGGCGAACGATCGCTGACCAACATCGTCCTCAGCCGCTTCATGCTCGACAACCGGGCAAGCAAATACGTGGACAATGACCCCACTTTGGAGCTTCTGCTCGATTACCGCAGCCGCGAGATCGAGAACAAACTCCGAGTGGAAAACCTGTACCGGCACAATGGCTGGCGCCTGACCAATGGCATTGGGTTCGAGGAGGTCAAATACGAAACGGATACCTACAACCGTCGGGTGCCCAATCCCGAACAGGACCAGCGGAACTATTCCTCCGCATTGAGAAACTACCGATACTTCCTCTTTTCTCAGGCCACTCGAAAGATGAGCACGCGCTGGACCCTGAGCGCTGGACTGAGGATGGACGGACTGGACTTCAACTCGTCCATGGCCAATCCGCTCAATCAATTTTCTCCGCGCATCGCCACCACCTACAGCCTGACGGATGCGCTGGATTTCAATGCCAACTGGGGCATCTACTACCAACAGCCGCCGAGCACACTGCTCGGATTCAGAAACAATCAAGGCGCTTTGGTCAACACCGATGCCACCTACATACAGGCAGCCCACTACGTGGCAGGTTTTGCTTATTACATCCCCAGATGGAATGTGAAGCTGGCACTGGAAGGCTTTTACAAGGATTATTCAAATTATCCCTTCCTGCTGAACGACTCCATCACCCTGGCCAATCTCGGTAGTGACTTTGGCGTGGTCGGCAACGATCCATCGAGCTCCACAGCAGAGGGACAGGCACTTGGACTGGAGTTCACCTACCAACAAAAACTCTACAAAGGCTTCTACGGAATTTTGGCCTACACCTTTGTGCGGAGTGAATTTGAAGACAAGAACGGCACCCTTACGCCTTCCTCCTGGGACAATCGCCATGTGATGACGCTCACAGCAGGAAAACGCTTTGGAAGCAAGTGGGAAGTCGGGATGCAGTATCAGCTACTCGGTGGCGCGCCCTATACACCGATCGACCGGGAACTGAGCGCTCTACGTTCCAATTGGGACGTCCTTGGCCGCGGCATTCCGGATTATTCACGATTGAATGCAGAACGCTTCAACACCTTCCATCGGGTGAATCTGCGGGTGGACTACAAATTGTTCTTCACTTCATGGAATCTGAATCTCTATCTGGACATTCAGAATTTGCTGGCCCAAACCGTGGATGGGGAACCCATAGCCGATGTGCTCCGCGACCCAAACACGGGCATGCCGCTGGTGGATCCGAACGATCCTCTGAGCTATCAGATCAGCGAGCTGCCAAACAGCACGGGAAATCTCATTCCCACCCTCGGACTGATCGCTGAATTCTAAAGGCCTCTTTCCTACTTTTGGGCATGGCCTGTTTGCTTTTCATGCACATCCCAAAAACGGCAGGAACCAGCTTCAGGCAGATCCTCGTACGCCAATACCGGAATCTTGGAGGGATTGAGGCCGTCTATGATCCGGATGCTGTGAAAACCGGACCAAGGAGGAAGGATGCCCCGGCCTATGTCGGGCACTATCGGTATGGTTTTCACCAATTTGTAAATGGCCCCGTACGCTACGTTTCGTTCATGAGGGACCCGATCCGGCACAGCTGGTCGCACTATCATTTTTTGATCGAAATGAAGAAACTTCCCGGGCATATCGACTCCTTCCCGGTATTTCTTCAGCACAAATACGGCAATCAACTGCAGCTCCGTTTTCTATCGGGGATCGAAGACATCGACGGAAGAGAGCAGGAAGCATTGGAACAGGCCAAGAAGAATGTGGATGAGCATTTTGAATTCATTGCGCCCATGGAGCATTTCGATGAGGCATTGCTGCTGATGAAGCGCCATTTGAACTGGTCCCGGATGCCCTTCTATCATCGGGCCAATCTGCGGCCCAACAAGCCCAAAATGAGCCCTGAAGAGCGGGACCGGGCTGGCCAACACCTAAAAGAAGAGATGGAACTCTATGCCCACGTACTGAAAAAGTATGAAGAGTTGCGGTCGGCTGCCCCTCTATCTGCACTCAGCCTCCGACTGTTCCATCTGTACAACCGAACCTACAAGGCATTGGATCCCATCTATTTATCCGTACGAAGACTCTGGAGACGCTGAGCCTCGAAGCGTTCATAGAAGAACACATTGAGCAGGATCAGCAGCATCCCATAGAAAGCATCCTCCATCGGGATCGTCCCGATCCGACGCCCCAGGTTCATCAGGTCGTTGTACCAGACCACCTCTTCCTCAATGAAGGAACCGGTCAGAACACCATTGACCAAAAGAAAGGGAATCAGAATGACCGCATACGCCCTTAGAAAACGGGCCATCCAGGGCACGCGGAGCACATAGACCAGATAGGCCATCGCAGCGCCGAGCAGGAAAAATGTACTGAAGGTGTACCAGCGACCAAAATTCAAGGCGGCAACGCCCAAGGGAAACCAAACAAGGAACTTGGGCAACGCACCAGCAAAAAAGGCAGGCGGATCCTTTGGGAAGAAAAAATTGAGCACCCGATAAATGAATACGCAACTGAACGGAACCACGATAAAGAATAGCCATTCTTCCAGCGGAAGACCGAATAGGTGCAGATCCAAATGGTATCTGGGATTGAATCCCCAATAGCCCCTGGCTGTGAAGAGGATGTCCCAGGGAATGAAAAGCAGCATGACCAAAAGCATGGATCGAAATAAGGAGCCAAAACTTTTGAAGTAGGCCACGCGCGTGTCAAAACTTCTGAGGAGGGGAATGGACAAAGTGAAGATGTCCAGAGCCGCGTACAGGTAGCTTTCCTGCATCAGTTGCTATGTGAACGACGGGCTTTGCGTTCTGCCCTGAGGTAGCGGGGGTGGATCAGCAGCATGCCAAAACTCTCGCCATCTTCTTTGTTCAGATGCTTGTGGTGCATCTTATGTGCCCTACGCACCGCCTTGAAATACAAATGATCGGTCTTCTTTAAAAACTTGAATCTTTGGTGTATAAAAATCTCATGCACAATAAAATAAGCCATTCCATAAAGTGCTATTCCATAGCCGATCGCCACGGCTTCGGGAAATCCGTTCATCATGCCCAACATGATGCACAGCCAACTGGGAACAGCGAAAATGAGAAAGAAGAGATCGTTCCTTTCAAAGAAACCCGGCTCCTTTTGATGGTGGTCTTTGTGGACCGACCAAAGAAAACCGTGCATGACATACTTGTGTGTGAACCAAGCCACGAATTCCATAAAAAAGAATGTGGCGATGATGATCCCAAACCAGCTCCAAACACTCATAGCATCAAATTTAGCGCAGCAAAAAAGAGTAATTGAACGGCTAACACGGGAAGGGCCATGGGGTTCAGACGATGATTCGCTTCCTCTTTCTTGAAAACCACTGCAAACACCGCTTGTATGATCAGGCCGACCAGTAACCAGCCCGCATAATTCTGAAGCGGGATCTCCCCTCCACTCCAATGCCAAAAGTCGATCTGTATGGCCACAGGCTCGACCAAAAGATCGAATCCCACCATGACAAGGGCGGCGCCGATCGTTCGTATCCAAATGTCGTTAGTCCGAAGCCTCAGCAAGGCTTGACTGCCCACTGCCACGAGAAACCAATTTACCCCAATGACCAGCGGAACACCCCACCATTTTGGCCCCAGGGATTCCCCATAGGTGTATTCTCCGAACGGAAGTCCCGTCTGCACCCCGATGAGTTCAGCCAAAAAGCCAATGAGCAGGCAGGCCAGAAAAAAGACAAAAAGCCGGGCACGGACGGCAACGAATACGAACAACAAAGAGGCTGTCAGCAGCAGGTTGAACGGACTGAGCCGAACGAATGTATTCGCGTCAACAAAGCCCTCAAAAAAACCAAGAATTCCCAGTACACCTACCAAATGCAGTACAACGAGCAGGATCTTAGCGTGGAATGGACGAAAGCGTTCAGTCAAGGGGATGGTCTTTTTCGATCAATTCAGCCGTGATCTCTGCGGACAACATGCACAGTGGAATTCCTCCTCCAGGGTGTGCGCTTCCCCCTGCAAAATAGAGGTTCTCTATACGCCTGTGGAAATTGGGATGCCGGAGGAGTGCCGACCAGATGTCATTGCTACCGGATCCGTAGAGCGAGCCCCTGAAACTGCTTGTTCTTTTCTGAATGGTCGGGGGGTCGAGGAGTTCTTCCACTTCGATCAGTTCCTCCAGCGGACATTTCAGCTCTGCACTCAGCCGATCGATGATGTATTGCCTCAACCGATCTGTGATCGCTGTCCAGTCCTGCCCGTGATCGCCGGGCACATTGATCATCACAAACCAGCTCTCACAGCCCTTTGGGGCATCTGCAGGGTTGAATTTTGAAGAGACATTCACATAGATGGTCGGGGCTGCTCCAACTGTTCGCTCTTTGAAGATGGCTCTGAATTCCTCTTCGTAGTCCTCTGAGAAAAAGATGTTGTGAAGTCCAAGCTCAGGAAACTCCTTCTTCACGCCCCAGTAAAAGATCAAGGCAGAACTGCTGCGCTCTTGTGCGAGTATCTTCTGAGGGGCTTTTTGGAGAGGCATCAGATTCCGGTAGGTGCTGTGCACATCTGCATTGGTGACCACCAGATCGGCAGGCACGAATCTTCCGTTCACGCGTATACCCTGAACACGCTTGCGTTCGACGACGATCTCCTCTGCGGGCTGAGAAAAATGGAACTGAACACCGCTTTTTTCCGCTGCCCTGTGGAGCGACTCGGTGATACCATACATACCTCCTTTTGGAAAAAAGGTGCCCACATTGTGCTCCAGATGCGGGATGACCTGCATGACACCTGGCGTACGATAGGGGTCCGATCCGTTGTAGGTGGCAAACCGATCGAAGAACTGGATCAATTTCTGCGAATGGAAGCGCTTGGCGTTCAGTTCGTGTAAACTCTTGCCCAAATGCAGCTTGGGCAGACTTTTGACCATTGAAAGGATGTCCGGATGTAGGTAGGTGGACAATTTGTGGAGCGAATTGCGCAAAAACACATCTTCTGTATGATCATTCAGATCGGCGCACTCCTTCAAATAATCCAAGACCTTCTGCTTGGGTTCGCCAAGTTTGTCCTCCACCTCCTGGGCAAAGTCTGCCGGATTTGACCAGGCCGTCAATCGCGTACCGTCTGACCAGAAGTAGCGACAGGCCTCGTCCATTTTCTCGTAGCGAAATGCATCACTGAACGACTCGCCCGCGCAGGACAGAACTTCCTTCAATAAGTGCGGCAAGGTGAACAGAGATGGCCCGGCATCAAAGCGATACCCAGCGGAACTGAATTGCGTCAGCTTTCCGCCAGGGCCCTCATTGGCTTCGTATACATCGACAGACCAGCCTTTCGATCGCAGACGGATAGCAGATGCCATACCTGCTATTCCACTTCCGATGACCAATGCATTTCTTGACATGTTATTCAAACAAGAGCAGAATTGCTAAGGTTCCTGAAAAGTTGAACAAAAGCACAACTTATCTCTTTTTTATACATCTTCCACCTCCAAAATATGAACGTCTTGTATCGATTCTCCACACTGCATTTATGTGCGCTTTTGGCCTGTACGAACTTGGATGCCCAAAATTGGAATCCACTGAACAACATGCCTTCTCCACGACATCACCCGGTCACTTTTTCTTTGAACGGTACGGGCTACATGCTCACCGGATCGACACAGACCGAATCCACTACAAAAGATTTCTACAGCTACGATCCATCGAATGATGCCTGGACGCAACGCACGGATTTTCCGGGAACCGCCCGCGGTTTTGCCATCGGCGCATCTTACCAAGGCCTGGGGTACATGGGCTTTGGCGCTTCGGACAACGGCCTGCTGAACGATCTCTGGGTGTTCGATCCAACTTCAGACCAATGGTCACAACTCGCCTCCTGCCCCTGTGCTGGACGAAGGCACCCCGCTTTCGTCATTGAAAACGGCAAGATCTACGTCGGACTGGGCGACGGGGATGTGGGCGACCTCCGGGACTTTCATGTGTACGACATCGGTTCCAACAGCTGGACACAGATCGGAAGCTTGCCCGCTTCCGGCAGACATCACCCGTTTCACTTTGCAGCAGCGGGAGAAGTGTATGCGGGAATGGGACACTCGGGATTCACCATTTACGGAGATTGGTACCGGTTCAACCCCACAAGCATGGGGTGGACCTCCATGAGTCCATTCCCCGGAGAAGCCCGGGTGGCTGGAACCCAGTTCGACCACGGCGGAAAAGGCTATGTACTCAGTGGAGATGGGGACAACCACAGCTACATGCAAAGTGGTGAGTTCTGGGAGTATGAGCCCGGCACAGATACCTGGACGCAATTGCCGCCTCATCCTGGCATTAGCCTGTGGGCGCCAGGGTCTTTCGTCATCAACGACAAGGTCTACTTCTTCGGAGGGTACGACCGGCAGAGCGGGACTTTTCCCTCCTCGGTTTGGGCATATCAGCTCAGCCCAAACAATGTTT
>RFXV01000088.1 GCA_009921445.1 Flavobacteriia bacterium | reverse complement strand
GTCGATTACCGAACCACTGATGAACACGCAAGTGCAGGCACACTTCGTAAAGGACTGAGCTCGATTATGGGAGCGGGCCAAATGGAACTCTTAAAGGAGTTGGGCCGATGGTTGAAGGGGCAGCGCGGTTTTCCCTCGTGGGCTTACCTGGCCAGAGGCCACGATAAATCGGTCCAAGCAGTGTTGGACCGAGCGGAACGGATCTTCTCAGCCTCAAAGGAGGAATTATTTTGGATAAAAGGCCGTTATCGGATCCATCAGGAGGCCTGTGAGACGCTGCTTCCTCCGCTGTCTTTGTTCTATTTCGATCAGCGGAATAGCAGGAAACCAAAGGTAAGAGGGGCGGGCGGTTTGTGTGTTGCACGAATAGAACCCCTCAAGAATCAATTGAGTCTGATCCGGGCGTGGAAGGAATCGTTTGGAACCTTGCATCTTGTCGGAGATCCTGCACCCAATCATCAGGCCTATTTCAAGGAATGCACTCGGGAGGCGGCAGGCAAGCCCATTGATTTTCATTCTGCGATAAGTGTAGAAGCCGTGCGGGACCTGTACGATCAGATCCCATATCATTTCCTGCCGAGTCTTATGGAAACCACAGGATTGAGTACGGTGGAGTGCTTAGCGCGCAGTGGAACGGCCCTGGTGGGCGATCTGCCCAATCTGAGGGAAATATTTGGCGAACGTGTCCATTACTGCAAGCCCACCGATATTGAAGCACTGACAGTGCGCATCGCTCAAATGCAGGCGACCCCGTTAACGGACCACAGCCAGTGGGTGCAGACCCATTTTCATCCAGCTGCCATCGCGGACCGCATTGAGGCCTATTTTTAGATTTTATGCGAATAGCAGTCATCGGCAGCCGAGGCATCCCCAATCACTATGGTGGATTTGAAGAATGTGCCGCTCAACTCAGCAGAAGGTGGGTGATCAGCGGACACGAAGTGGTCGTCTACAACAGTTCATTGCATCCGTATTCGGAGTCGAGTTGGGAAGGTGTCGAGCTCAGACGCATGAGTGATCCTGAAGACCGGCTCGGTACCTTTGGTCAATTCATCTACGATCTGAATTGCATCAGGGACTGTCGAAAAAGCGGCTTTGATATCATCCTGCAACTCGGTTATACCAGCAGTGGAGTTTGGCAGTTCCTCCTGCCGAGCGGATCCAAGATCATCACCAATATGGATGGATTGGAGTGGAAGCGGTCGAAATACAATTTCCTGGTTCGTCGATTTCTGAGATGGAGTGAGCAACTCGCGGCGCGGGCAGCGCATCAGATGGTCGCCGACAACACAGGCATCCTGGACTATCTGGATCGCAGCTATGGGAAGGGCAGCGTCTATATTCCATACGGAGCTGAGGTTCCGGAAAAGGCCTCTTCGGAACTGCTGCGCTCTTACGGGCTTGAAAGTGGAAAGTACGACCTGCTCATGGCGCGAATGGAGCCGGAGAACAACATTCAAATGATCCTCGAAGGTCTGGTCGCTTCGGATTCTGAGCTCCCGGTGCTCGTTGTTGGGCACAAGCCCAATGCCTACGGTCTTCAGCTACAGCAACGATTCGAGGGGACACAGGTCCGTTTTCATTCGGGGATTTTCGAACGCGCTCATACCGATGCGCTGCGTCAGGGCTGTAGGTCATACTTCCATGGCCACTCCGTTGGGGGAACCAATCCATCCCTCCTGGAGGCCATGGCCTGCGGTTGTCTGATCCATGCACACGACAATCCGTTCAATCGAAATGTGTTGGATACCAATGCCCATTATTTCAGCTCGGCTTCCGACATCAAAGACCAAATGGCCCGTCCGCTTGTTGCCACGGAGATGGCCCTCTGGAAAAAAGACAACTTGGAACGCTTGCGCAGGGAATTCCAATGGGAAAGCATAGCCGAGCAGTATCTCCTGCTGTTCGAACAGCTCTCTATCCGATAGGCCGAATTCCTTCATTCAAAATCTAGGACAGTGCAGGCTCAGAGGCCGTTGGGCTGTCGTATATTCGCCCTCCGTTCAAAATTTGAGAAATGGCAACACTCGAACGAATTCGAAAAAGCTCAGGGCTGCTGGTCGTTGTGATCGGTATGGCCATGATGGCCTTCATACTGACCGACCTTCTTTCCTCGGGCAATTCTTTCTTGCGCGGAAGCGCGAATGCAGTTGGATCTGTGAATGGCGACAAGATCGACATACAGGAGTTCAACCGGCTCATGGATCAGGCGCGTGCCACCTATGTGGCCAATACACAGGACGCGACCTTTCAGAATGCGACCGACAAGCAGTTCGCTGATCAGGTCTGGAACAGGCTGCTCAGGGAAAAGCTCTACGCAGGCATCACGGAAGGAAATGGCATTACCATTTCTGAAAAGGAGTTGTACGAGCGAATCATCAACAACCCCAACATCCGGGACAACCAGAGTTTCAAAGATCAAAATACAGGACAGTTCAGTGAGGCCGTTTTCCGGCAGGCATTGTCTCAAATCCAGGGGCAGCGGGGTACAGACCCTCAGGTAGATGAGATGTGGACTTCCTGGGTCGAATTCGAGCAGGCCATGGAAGAGCAGGGCGGATACGACAAACTCCACAAACTGGCTCAGTCTGCGGTCTACTATCCTGAGGCACTGGCCAAGAACCTGTTGAATGAACAGGGACAGAACTTCCGCGGTCGTTTTGTGGCATTGCGCTACACCGACATTCCTGATTCAACCCTTGAGGTGAGCGATTCGGATATCAGCACCTATTTGAGCAAGAATGCAGATCAATACGAGCGGGAGGCACAGCGGGACATCCTCTATGTGAATTTCCCGATCGAGGCTTCTGAACGCGACAAGCAGGAAATGCAGGATGAATTGAGCGAATTGCGCACGGATCGCATCCTGCCCAATGAAGCGACCGGAACCACAGACACCATCAAGGGCTTTGAGCAGACTGAAGAGGACAGTTTGTTCATCACCATTCACAGCGACATTCCCTACGACAAGACCTACTACAAGAAAGAAGATCTCCTGCCGGCACTCGATTCAGCCATTTGGGACGCCCCGATTGGTTTTGTTCACGGTCCGTATGTTGAGGGCACGGTCTATCAGCTGGCCAAGGTGACTGGCCGGATCACTTTGCCAGACTCAGCCAAGGCACGGCACATTTTGATCGCCTATCAAGGGGCGGAACGTGCGGCCCAAACCGTTGTTCGTACGCCCATGGAGGCCAAGTCCATTGCCGACAGTGTATTTGCCTACATCCGTGAAGACATCAGCCGATTCGATGAAGTCAATGATTCCTTGTCGGATGATGTAGTGGCGCAAACCAAATCGGGCGATCTGGGCTGGTTCCAGCAAAATTCAATGGCCCGTCCATTCGGAGACTTTTGCTTTTATCGGGAAATAGGAGCTTTGGGTATGGTCTACACGAATTTTGGTATCCATATCGTTGAGATCACCGATCAGTCCGATGGAGAGGAGGCCATCCAAGTGGCGCGTGTGGCGCGGAATCTTCAGCCTACCGAGCGGACATTGAACGATCTGTACAACAAAGCATCTTCCTTTGCTTCTTCGGTGGATCAGGAAGGCTTTGGAGCAAAGGCCGAGGAGCAGGGTTATTCACCCCGTCCAGTAACTGCCTTGGAAGAATTCGATGAGAACATTTCGGGTTTGGGGAACAACCGTGCGATCGTGCGCTGGACCTTTGAAGATGACCGTTCTGTTGGCGATATCCAACTGTTCTCTAACGGGACCAAGTCCTATGTGGTGGTCTTGTTGGATCGGATAAAAGAAGAAGGTCTGCCCGATATCAGCGAGGTGGAACTGAACATTCGTCCCAAAGTGCTGGTGGAGAAGAAGAAAGAGATGCTGCTGAAAAAGATGGAAGCAGCGGCGAGTTCCTCCACAACTGTAGAAGAACTGGCTGCGGCATTGGAGATAGAAGCAGATAAGATCTTCGATCAGAAGCTGAACTTCACCCAAGTGAATGTGACTGGTGTGGGCGGAGAGCCTGGGTTTGTGGCCATGATGAGCAGCCATCCCATCAACGAACTCTTCCCTCCCTTTGCGGGCGACCGCGCGGTCTTCTGCGGAATGGTCGTGGAACGTGACCCCACGGTAGAGCAAGGCGACCATCAGAGTCTGGTGGATCAAAACCTGCAGCCCATGCGGACGCGGATGCCCAGTGCCCTTTTTCAAGCCATGGAAAAGACGGCACGCATCAAGGATATGCGCGCTAAGTATTATTGATCCAATTTGATCGAACGTACTGAGAGCCGGCTATATGCCGGCTTTTTTATAGGATCAACATGCGGTAGGCATCGAGCCGCAGGAAAATGAACAGCAACAGAGTGAATCCCCAGAGGGAGGAGCCTCCGTAGCTGAAAAATGGGAGCGGAATGCCGATAACGGGTGCCAGTCCGACCGTCATGGCGATGTTCACAGCGAAGTGCAGGAATAGGATGGCGGCAACACCGTAGCCATAGGCTCTGCTGAAACGCGATTTTTGTCGCTCGGCCAAAAAGATCAGTCGGAAGAGCAATGCGGTGAAAAGGAGTACGACCAGGCTGCTGCCGAGAAAGCCCCATTCTTCTCCCACGGTGCAGAAAATGAAGTCCGTGGTCTGTGCTGGTACAAAATCGTAACGCGTTTGGGTGCCTTGAAGGAATCCCTTGCCTGAAAGCCCACCTGAGCCGATGGCGATCAAGCTCTGCTGCGTATTGTAGCCAATGCCTTTGGGGTCCTCTGCTTTTCCCAAGAGAATGTCGATGCGGTTTCTGTGGCGGTCTTCAAGCACCTGGTGAAAGGCGTGATCCACAGAAAGGACGACCCCAATGCCCAAAGCAACCATCAGAAGCGGTCCCCGCCAGAAGCCCGGTCTCCTTCGTGAGAAATAGGCCACAGCTAGTGAAAGAAGAAGGATCCCGGAGAAGACCCATACTTTATCCAGCAGCAGCGTCAGAAGAAAGAGGACCCCGATGCCGATCGGACCGAGGAGGACAGTCAGCGACATTCCCTCCCGGTAGAGCACGAAGAGAAAGGCAGAGAAAACCAATGCAGATCCCAGATCGGGCTGAGGAAGGATAAGAAGGATGGGCAGGGCGATCAGTGCAAAGGCGATCCAGCGACTGCGCGCACTCATGCCTTCTCTGGAAGATTCTTTGGAGAATAGTTTGGCCAGCGCCAAGGCTGTAGTGCACTTGACGAATTCCGAGGGCTGCAGACTGAATCCACCGAAGGTGTACCATGAGCGGGCGCCGCTGATCGTGCTTCCAAAGATGAGTACGCCAGCGAGGGCCAGGAGGGAAAGTACATAGGCAGGGTAGGCGATCCGTTCGTACAGGCGTCCATCGAGAAAGAGCAGGAAGAGAAGGATGAGCATCGAAGATCCGATCCAAAGCATCTGCTTGCCGTATTCGGTGTCCATGGACCAGAAGTGTTCGTGTTCGGGTTGGTAGGCTGCGGAGTGAATGTTCATCCAGCCCAAAAGAACGAGCAGCATATACAGACCGATCGATATGCCATCGAGCTTCCAAAAAAGTCCCTGGCCCTCTCTCACGGCTGCTTTTGCTTGGGCCCTGCAAGGGCGTATTCAGCGCGCAGATCGCCTTCGACCATACGTTGCTTCAATCCGGTACGCGCCACCTTTCCCGTCAGATAATGCTCCATCATCAGGCTGGCAATGGGCGCCGCCCAACGCGATCCCCAATAGCCGTTCTCTACGATGATGGACAAAGCGATCCTGGGATCGTCCTTTGGAGCGAAAGCGATGAAAATCGAATGATCCTGACCGTGTGGGTTCTGAGCAGTCCCCGTCTTTCCGCACATGGCGATGGAATCGTGTCGCGAGGCCAAGGCCGTTCCCTTTTCAAATACTTCATGCATGCCCTCGATGACTTCATCGAAATGGCCGGGGTCAATGCTGGTGTGTTTTTTATCGAGGAATGCCTTGTTTTTCCGATCACCGATCAGCCGGACGATATGCGGGGTGAAGTAGTGTCCCCGGTTGGCAATGGCTGCGCTCATATTGGCCATTTGGATCGGGGTCAGGACCAACTCCCCCTGTCCGATCCCCAATGAGATCATGGTCGTCGCACCCCAGCCCGTATACCCAAGAGCCCGATCATAATAGTCGGCGTTCGGAACGAATCCGCGCCTTCCCGTGGGCAGGTCGTTGTTCAGGAAATTGCCGAGGCCAAAGCTGCGAACATGGGTGGACCACATATCCAGGCCTTCCTGGGCCGTGGGGTACTTCTCGATCACTTTTTTGAAGACCTGACAATAGTAATTGTTGCAGCTTTTTGAGATGGAAAGACGCAGGGCGACCGGACGATCGGTTCCACAATGACAAGCCACGTGAAGACCTTTTGCGTGGAAACCATTTCTGCAGCTGAAGCTGCTGCTGGGCCGGATCACCTGCTCCTGCAAGCCGATGAGTGCATTGATCAATTTGAATGGAGATCCGGGAGGGTATTCGGCGAGAACGGCTCTGTCGAACAGGGGCTTGTTCAGTTGAAGATCGATGTCCAGTGTGGAGTGAATGTCCCAGCCAGGAACCGCCAGCGTATCGTAGGCACCATCTGCAAATGCACTTTGCTCCCGGTTGTGCACGTCCACCATGATGTACCGAGCACCGGACCGGCCTCTGAGTTCCTCTTCGTAGGCCTTTTCTATCCCGCTGACCCCATGCAGGTCGCCCATTCGGTATCGTGCATTCTTGCGTACAAAACCTTCGGTCACTTCGCCGATATATCCCAGCGCATGGGCCGCACCAACATGGGCGTAGGATCTTTGGGCACGTTGCTGCACGTAAAAGCCCGGGAAACGGTGAAGATGTTCCTGCAGAGCGCCAAAGGACCGGGCAGATATCTGACGGATCACGGCTGATGAGCGGTAGGAAGAGTAGCGTCGGGCTTTCTTGAGTTTGGAACGCAGATCGGTCGGTGCGACCGAAACCAGACGGGCCAGATCGAGGCTGTCGAAAGCAGTGGTCTGCGAGGGTACGACCATCAGATCATAGGCGGGAACATTGGAAACAAGGAGCTTTCCATTGCGATCGTAGATGTGGCCCCGTGGGGCATACATGCGTTCTTTTCGAATGACATTTTCATTCGCGTAGAGTGCATATCGGTCATCGAGGATCTGCAGGTCAAAAAGCCGTCCAATGAAGAGGGCACAGGTCAGGCCGAAAAAGAGGAAAACGATCAGCGCCTTGTTCACAGGGAGGCAGCGGTTTTTCGACCCGCCAAAAGCTGGACCATGAGAATGATGAGCAGGCTGAAGACAGCGGTGTAGGTGGCGTCCAGCAGATGAAAGAGCCATCCGCTCAAGCTGTGCTCGTCAATGACGAAAAGGAAATAGTGATGGATCCACAGGCCGGAAAATGCATAGAACATAAATTTCTGCCAACCCATATCGCGCAGGCTTAAGGCGCCAAAGTCAAAGCCTCTTTGGGTGGAGACCAGACGGACCAGACGCGGACGAAGAAAGCCGACCCAGCTGCAGGCAAAGGCGTGAATGCCTGAACTCTGTTCCACCAGATCGATGCTGAAACCAAGAACAAAGGCAGCGATAAGAACAGCTGCCCGTTTGGTTTCCACAGGCAGCATAAG
>RFXV01000087.1 GCA_009921445.1 Flavobacteriia bacterium | reverse complement strand
TTCGCCTTTTCCCAGGGAAGTCCTTTTTTCTTGAGTTCTGCCTGGACATCCCGTGCAGTGAAGTCGATGCCGAGGCTGACCTCATCGTAGTATCGGTGGGCGAAGTGTTCTTCGATGTGTTTACCGACCCGGTTGATCTTGACAAGGAGTTCCACCTCATAGTGCACATCGCAGCTGAAGGAGGGAAGAAACAAGGGTTGTCTCTTGAGAATGACGGACGAATCTGGTTTGAGGAACAAGACGGGCTCCTGGGGCACTTCACTCCCCATTTCCCGAGCGTGTTGGGCATAGTTGCGTCCGACGCAGATGATCTTCATCCGCCGAACTTGGCTTTCAGACGCAGGTCATTCAATACCCTTTTGGTGAACATGGGAAAGTCTGCGTTTTGTATCCATTGAAAATAGCCGGGATTCTCCTCGAGCAGTTCGCTGACCAGCCGCCCTTTGTATTTCCCAAAACTCAAGTAGGCTTGACCGTCTTGGTTTTCGCGCACAAAGCCAGCGTAATCAAGGGTTTTGCCCCGATTCGAGATCCTGCTCAGAAAAGCGACATCGACCTTTTGATCCAGCTCGCCTGCTTCCTGCTCGAAGGCTTGGGCATAGCGCTCGATCTGCGCCATGAGCACGTCGTGGGTGGCTTCGGTATCGGCCAGTGCCGTGTGTGCATTCTCCAAAGTTTGACCGCAGTAGAATTTCAGTGCTGCACTGAGGTTGCGCGGTTCCATTCGGTGAAATATATTCTGCACATCCACGGAAAACCGCTTTCGGAAATCGATGTCCACTTCACCGCCTTGCTGACGCGCGCGTTCGAATTCCTCAGCGAGCATCGGGATATCGAATTTGTTGGAATTGAAACCGCTCAGGTCGCTGTCTTCGACAAAGGCCGCGATCTCTCCTGCGAGGTCCTTGAAACTAGGCGCCTGTGCGACCATTTCATCAGTGATGCCATGAATGGCCGATACTTCCTTCGGGATGGGCCGCTGCGGATTCATCAGCCAGCGTTTTTTCAACTGACTTCCGTCGGGCATCCTCTTGAGCATGGCGAGTTCGACGATCCGGTCGTTCACCACATCCGTACCCGTACTTTCAATATCAAAAAAACAAAGGGGTCTTTTGAGTTCGATCATATTCGGTCAAATTCCAGGTCTGCTTTCGCTCAGATCTCACGATCGCCGTCAAAGGCTTCCAGCAGGTCGGCGACACGACGGACAAAACGACCGCCCAATGCTCCGTCCACCACCCGGTGGTCGTAGCTGTGCGACAGGAACATTTTATGCCGGATACCGATCATATCGCCTTCTGAAGTTTCGATGACAGAGGCTTTCTTGACGATGGCTCCTGCGGCCATGATGGCCACTTGTGGCTGGTTGATGATGGGCGTACCAAGCAAATTGCCGAAGGTGCCCACATTGGTCAAGGTATAGGTACCGCCTTGTATCTCTTCAGGCTTCAATTCATTTTTCCTTGCCCTTGCCGCCAGGTCATTGACTTTTTTGGTGAGCCCGGTCAGGTTCAACTGATCGGCATCATGAATAACGGGTACAATGAGGTTTCCGGAGGGGAGTGCCGCAGCCATGCCTATGTTGATCCGACGCTTCTTGATGATGGAATCCCCATTGACAGAGACATTGATCAAAGGGAATTCTTTGATCGCCTGAACCAGTGCTTCAATGAAGATCGGAGTAAAGGTGATCTTTTCTCCTTCTCTTTTCTGGAACTCGGCTTTCACCCGATTGCGCCATTCCACGATCCTGGTCACATCCACCTCGACAAAGGAGGTGACGTGTGGGGCCACTTGCTTGCTCATGACCATATGGTCGGCGATCAGCTTCCGCATGCGGTCCATCTCAATGATCTCATCTCCAGCGCCGGCGCTGACTTCCATGGGTTTGACTGGCGATGGTTTCGGGGCGGAGCGTTCTGTTGTGGTTGGTGGAGCAGATGGTTTTCTATTCGCTATGTAAGCGAGTATATCCGCTTTGGTCACCCGGCCCTCTCTTCCGCTTCCTGCCAGCGCATCCAACTCACTTAATGAGATGCCCTCGGTCTGTGCAATGCTGCGGACGAGAGGCGAATAGAAGCGGCCGTTCGATTCTCTGGGAATGCCATCTGTTGCAGTTCCGTTGACGGCTTGTACAGCTGTCTCCACAGATTCCTGTATCGTCTGAGCATCCTGGTTTTTCGGTTTCTCCTCGGAACTCCGCGGCTCGGGCGCAACCTCATTCGCGGCAGCAGCTCCTTGTTCCGTTTCGATCAAGGCAATGACCTGGCCGACTTCAACCACATCATTCTCTCCGAACATTTTTTTGACGAGCACCCCATCTGCAGGTGCGGGAACTTCCGAATCCACTTTGTCTGTGGCGATCTCCAGGACCGACTCTTCGGCCTCCATTTTTTGTCCTTCCTCAACGAGCCACTTGATGATGGTGGCCTCTGCCACACTTTCACCCATTTTGGGCATTACAAGCTCAATCTGCGCCATGGTCGTTCCAGTTTTGGGGGTGCTGCAAAGTTAGGCATTCAATGGTCAAACTTTCGAATGGAAAAGGCTTCGCCAAAGGATGCTCAGATCATTTCGCCAGCGGTAATCTCTTGCATACAGCAGATCGATCTGCCGGGAAAGACTTTCTTCAGGGGGTTGTTCGCTCAACAGATCCGTGCAATGGATGACGGCATCTCTCTTGGACCTCCCGCTGGGTGTGGGTTCGCTTTTGAATCCCACCCATGTTTTCCTACCGGTCCAGACCGCAGCAATGTTCTTTAAGATCCGTCGGCCGGAAGAAGAAAAGAGCAATAAGGGCGCCATGGGAATGGCCAGCCAGCCGATCAGATGATCGGTGATCCGCTTGTTCCTTTGGTTGAGCGCTGTGCTCAGCACATGTCCATCGAGACTTGATCCGTCGCTTCCCTGAAAGACACAATGGCTGCCAACGATGAAGTTGGCCTTTGGTGGCAGGATGCGCAGCTCTACACCCGTTCCTTTGAGTTGAAGCATGCGATCGATGATGCCTCGGTTTCCAATGCTTTCTGCGTCAAAAATGAGCTCATCAAGCTGCAGGGTGGAGATGAGTTCGCTCATTCGGGTTGCTTCAGATGGTCCGGTAGGCCAGGACGAACTCCCGGCCAGTCGGGCATCGGGTCGGATGCGTTTCAATTCGGCGTGCAGCCTTTTCACGCCGGATGGATCACCAATGAGCCAGATCCTGCTCGAATCACCGCCTGTTCGGATGTATCCGCCTCTGACCGTATGCAAGACCCACCGGATAAGACTGGTGAACATCAGTGCCCAGACCGAGCCAAGGAGCAGAAGGGCTCGGGAGAATCGCCAGTTTTCATCGAGAAGACCGTAGGAAGCGATCAGGAGCAGACTGCCCGCAGCGATCCCTTTTTGCAGGAGGCCGAGTTTCACAGGACGATCGTATGCACCGGAAAGCCTGGCTGAAAGAAGCCATACACCGACATAGGCAGGCACCACCCAATGCATGAATTCATCGGGATAACTTCCCCCGCTGATGAAGCGGTGATTCTGTTCCCAGTAGGTCTTCAACAGATGCATGCCTCCATAGAGGCCCAGGGCATCGATCAGGAACAGATGTCCCTTCTGCAGGATCCGTCGGAAAAAAGAGAGGCCTGCTCTCAGGCCTATGGCCAATTGGATGAGCAGGAGAAAAGAACGGCTGCCGCCCGAGCGGAAGTGTTTTCGAGCGAAAATGGCCATGGCTTGGTAGAACACATAGACATAATTCATGCTTCCTTTCTTCGTGCTCTCCCCTTTGTAATGGATGATCCGCGCACTGGGCAAGTAGCGATTCGTGTACCTGGCCTGGGTGATCCGGTAGCTCAGGTCGATGTCCTCGCCGTACATGAAAAAGGATTCATCCAATAGCCCCACCTCGTCCAGCACGGTTTTTCTCATCCACATGAAGGCACCAGCGAGGATCTCCACCTCACCGGTCTCTTTGTGGTCAAGTGCCCCGGCGTAGTACCGATTGATGCGGCCCGATCGGGGAAACAGGCGGTAGAGTCCGCTGATCTTGTAAAAAGCAGCGATCGGCGTCGGAAGGCCGCGTTTGGATTCGGGGAGGAAGTTGCCCATCCCGTCCACCATTTGAATGCCGAGTCCGCCGCATTCGGGATGTTCTTCCATATGGGCCAGGCATTCCTCAAAACAGCTTTCCTCGACGACCGTATCGGGATTGAGCAGAAGGATATGATCGCCTTGGCATTTTTTGAGTGCCAGGTTGTTTCCCTTACTGAAGCCAAGGTTCTCTTTGCTCTCGATCAGCCTGACCTGCGGGAAAAGGGCCCGCACCATCTCCACAGAACCGTCCGCGCTCGCATTGTCCACAACGAAAACTTCACTATCGATCGCTTTGGCTGCTTTGAAGACCGAATGAAGGCACTGCTCCAGATAGGGAGCCACATTGTAGTTGACGATGACAACGGAGAGCTTCAAGGGCAGGAGAGTTCGATCATTTCAACGTCAGTGGCCTCATAAGCGTATTTCCGCGCATTCACTGCTTCTTGTTCGGGAAGGGCAAATATGCGAAGACCATTGTTGCGTGCGGTTTTCAGCTCTCCGGGCGGCAGGTAGTAACGATAGGGAGAGTCAACAATTTTGCCTGGGTCTTCCTGCAAACGCAGCATGGCATACCACCATCCGGCCAGCACCAGGCCTGGCTCTTTTTTCTGCTTCACGCATTCGTGTACGTTCGCCACATACGTCAGCTTGTTCCTGCGTTTGCTGTATTCGGCTGCGATCGGACCCACTATAAGATCGAAACTGATCTCTTGCCCCGCGATATATCGGCTCGCGCTCAAGGCACTTTTGTCCGATCCTCTGTGCGGGTGGGTAAAATTCACGCCAGCCATGAGCGCTGAGATCAAAAGACCCCAGGAGAGCCTCTTGATCTGATCGGCTCGAAGGTTCTGCGCGCACATCAAAAGAATAAAGGGCACTGCAGGAATAAGAAAGGCAGATTTTTCCGGAAGGCGAAGAAACAGAGCGATGTGAAAAAGGACCATCAAAGGCCAGACAAGAGGCACTGACTTCATGGCCTTGGGCAGCGCAGGCAGTCCGTACCAGATGAGCGAAATGAGTCCAATGGAGCCAAACACACCGATGCTTCCTTTATAGAGCACCTTGGCCATAGGTGGGTAGGGAAGGGGATAGGTGCTGAAAAAATCGAGGCCCAAACTCAGAAAAGCCGGGAGGTAGAGGAGTGCTGAGACCACGAATACCGGGAAGAGCATCAAGGCAGCCGATCGAATGGATCTTTTGCGCACCAAAAGAGAGATCACGAAGGCCAGGAGAAAAAGGGCAGAGGTAAGGCGAAAGCCCATGGCCAACCCGAGTGCTGCGCCACTCTTCGTCCATTTCTCCTGGTGGAACAGGCGATAGGCCCAGAGCCCCAGGGCGAGCTGGAAGGCATAGTCCATAACGGCTGCGCCGCTCAGGAAAACAACCGGAACGAAACCAAAGGCCAATGAAAGGAGAAAGGGATATTGGATCTGAAAACAGCGGGCCAGTCGGTAAAATTCAACGACCGCCCATGCGGCGGCCAACGAGAATAAAAGGTTCCAGTAAAAGGCAATGGGGCCGACGGTCTTCCACAAGACAAAGCTGAAGGCTTCCATCAGCGGGTGACCGGGAAGTCGGCTGATAACATAGCCTCCCGACTCGGCCATCTCCCTACCGTTCAGCACATGGCCCCAGGCATCTTCTTCCACCCCAAAGCCCATAGAAAGTAAAGGCCATCGTGCCATGAGAGGAATCAGGAACAAGACAGTCTCGGTCTTTTTCATCCGCAAGAGTTGCTTCATCTCTTCAGGGAGTCCTCAAAGGGGATGCGGTGTTTGATGGAGCGCGCAAGGGTCACTTCGTCTGCGTATTCCAACTGATCTCCCACCCCGATTCCTCGCGAAATGGCCGTCATTCTGACCTTGGTTCCCTGAAGTTTTCGGAAGATGAAAAAGGCAGTCGAATCGCCTTCTACGGTGGCGCCCAAGGCGAAAAGCAGCTCGTGGCCTTCGCTGTCCTTCAGGCGTTCTACCAGGTCATCGATGGTCAGCTGCGACGGTCCGATCCCATCCAATGGACTGATCAACCCACCCAGGACATGGTAACGGCCTTTGAATTGACCGGTCGACTCGATGGCGATCACGTCGCGGATGTCCTCCACCACGCAGATCAGGCGGTCGTCTCTTCCGGGGTTGGCGCAGATCGAACAGATCTCCGTATCCGAGATGTTTGAACAGATCCGACAGTGCATCAGCTTATCGGCCATCGCCACAAGGGCTTCCGAAAGGCGCAGGCTGGATTCAGGACCCCGACGGATCAGATGAAGGGCAAGCCGCAGAGCGGTCTTGCGTCCGATGCCGGGAAGCATGGATATCTCATCGACCGTCTTTTCGAGGATCTTGGATGCGTATTCCACGTACACGAAGGTACGGGGAGGAACGACTGTCCGAATATTCGGAGATTTGGGCTTTCAACAGATTGCTATGAATCCGATCGCGGTGGCTGTTTTACTGGGCCTCTATTTCCTGGTCCTGATCTTCATCAGCCGATGGACGGCCTCCAAAGGCGGCAATGCGGATTTTTATATTGGCGGGAGGAATTCGCCCTGGTATCTGGTCGCCTACGGGATGATCGGAGCCTCTCTGAGCGGCGTCACCTTTTTGTCTGTTCCGGGCTGGGTGGGCAGCAGTTCATTCAGCTATATGCAGATGGTCTTTGGGTATTTTCTGGGCTATTTGTTCATCAGCCAGGTGCTCCTGCCTGTCTACTATCGCATGGAGCTCACTTCCATTTATGGTTATCTCGAACGCCGGTTCGGCGTCTCGGCACGACTGACCGGATCGGTCTTTTTTCTGATCAGCCGGGTGATCGGCGCGAGCTTTCGTCTTTATCTGGTGGCCATGGTGCTGCAGATCGCCTTGTTCGACGCGCTGGGTGTTGAATTTTGGCAAACGGTCGGGGTCACCATTCTGCTCATTTGGGTCTACACCTTTCAGGGAGGGATCAAGACCATTGTGTGGACCGACAGTCTGCAAACCACATTCATGCTTCTGGCCGCCGTTCTCTCTGTGATCTGGCTCGGCCGTCAACTGATCCCTGAGGAGGCCTCGGTCCTGTCTTATGTGCGGGAACATCCCATGAGCCAGATGTGGTTCTTCGAGGCGGTATCCGACAAGCGCTACTTCTTTCGGCAGTTCCTCTCAGGCGCTTTGATCACCATCGTCATGACCGGCTTGGATCAGGACATGATGCAGAAGAATCTGAGCTGCAGAAGTCTGCCCGAAGCTCAAAAAAATATGTTCTGGTTCTCTTTGGTGTTGATCGTTGTGAACCTCTTGTTCCTCGTTCTGGGTCTTTTGCTGCACGATTACGCCGAGCTGATGGGCATTGAAGCGAAGGGAGATGAACTCTTTCCGGTGCTGATCCTGGAGCATTCAGGTTCCACCTTGCTCATCGCTGTTTTCCTCATTGGCTTGATCGCCGCAGCTTATTCCAGTGCAGACTCTGCGCTTACGGCCCTCACTACGAGCTTTTGCGTGGATCTTTTGGGGAGAAGAAAAAAAGTAGAGCCACGCATGCGCATGGCGGTGCACGTGGGT
>RFXV01000086.1 GCA_009921445.1 Flavobacteriia bacterium | reverse complement strand
TGAGTGGATCAAGGGCCTGTGGACTGCGTCCACCCACGGGATGCCCGATCGCAGATCATCGGGCAATCCCCTGCCCAAGCTTGCTTGGGAGCAGGAAAGGAAGAGCCTGAGCCAAGGCAGTGGATGCCATGGAATGTTGTGGGGAGCACACAGAATGTTCAGGCTTTCTCTGTCCATTTACATTCGCCATGTTTCGCATGCATTTTTGATTATTTTTGCCGCCCTCTTCGGGGTGTAGCGTAGCCCGGTTATCGCGCCTGCTTTGGGAGCAGGAGGTCGCAGGTTCGAATCCTGCCACCCCGACAAACATCGACCGCCTCAGCAATGCTGCAGGCGGTTTTTTTGTTCGTCGCCCAAGCTCGCTTGGAAGCGACGTGGAAAAACCGGCTGATGCGGCAGGGCCGCGAGGCGGTCGGTGTTTGGTCTGCCCACTCACAGGATCACGACGCCAATTGCTCATGGTTGGATGTATGACCTGAACCTCATCTTACCTTTGCTCTATGTCCTTTACATCATTGAGTGTGCAGCTGGTCGAAGAGCTGAAAGAAAAACTGCCGAATTGTCGATTTTTAGAGCGGTCCGAGGATCTTTTGGCCTACGGCCATGACGAAACAGAAGACTTGGTCTTCCCGCCAGAACTCGTCGTTGTGTGTTCTTCGGTTCCCGAGATATCCACACTCGTTCGATGGTGTAATGAGCACCGTATCCCGCTTACCGTGCGGGGCGCAGGTACCGGATTGAGCGGCGCAGCACTGGCCGTGGAAGGAGGCATCTGTTTGAGCATGGAAGGATTTGACCAGATCTTGTCCATCGATGAAGCGAATTTGCAGGCAACGGTGGAACCTGGAGTCATCAATCAGGTATTTCACGATGCGTGCAAGGAAAAGGGGCTGTTCTATCCGCCGGATCCGTCGAGTTGGGGGAGTTCTTTCATTGGAGGCAATCTGGCGTTGAATGCCGGAGGTCCCAAAGCCGTTAAATATGGAGTGACCAATGCATATGTGTTGAATCTGGAAGTGGTCCTGCCCGATGGATCGGTCATCTGGACCGGAGCCAATACTCTGAAGAATTCCACGGGCTACAACCTCACTCAATTGATGGTCGGCAGCGAAGGAACATTGGGGATCATCACAAAAGCTGTATTTCGGCTGCTTCCTTATCCAAAACACAAGATGCTGATGCTCGCTCCGTTCAGTTCTGCTGAATCGGCCTGTGCGAGTGTGTCCGCCATCTTTCGGGCTGGCCTGACGCCAAGTGGATTGGAATTCATGGAGCGCGATGCCATCGAATACACTTTAAAATTCGTTCCTGATGCCCCGGTTCCACTTGAAGAGGGTGTCGAAGCCCATCTGTTGATCGAAGTGGATGGCAATGATCAAACGCAGCTGTTCGCCGATTGCGAGGCGATCCAACAAGTAGTAGAATCCTTTGGGGCCCACGATCTGTTGTTTGCAGATTCGGTCAAAGACCAGGAAGCTCTGTGGCTACTGAGAAGAAGAGTGGGTGAAGCGGTCAAGGCTCATTCTGTTTATAAGGAGGAAGATACGGTGGTCCCAAGGGCCCAGCTTCCGGATCTTCTGCGTGGTGTCAAGGAGATCGGAAGACGATATGGGTTCAGATCAGTTTGTTACGGACATGCGGGCGATGGCAACCTGCATGTGAACATCTTGAAAGGTGAGCTGAGTGAGGAAGCCTGGAAGGAAGGATTGAATCAGGGCATAAGAGAACTCTTCCGGTTGTGTACCAAACTCGGAGGAACGATCAGTGGAGAACACGGCATTGGATGGGTGCAGAAAGACTTTATGGACATTGCCTTCCGGCCGGAGGCACTCGATCTGCAACGGGCGATCAAAAGCACATTCGATCCGAATGGCATCCTGAATCCCGGGAAAATGTTTCCCTCTAAGGGATAGGTCTTTAGGTCAAGAAAAAAAAGGCAAAACCGATAATGTGAAGGCTCTATATTTGCCCGTTCAGTAAAAACCTAAAGCAAAAGCGGTAAACAATGGAGAATAAGGGCGTTATCCGACTATTTGCCATCCTATTCGCGCTGGCCTGTCTCTATCAGCTGTCCTTCACCTGGATCACCCGTGGTGTGGAAAACGATGCTCGAGAGGTGGCCAATGGCGATCCGATCAAAGAGAAAGCCTATCTCGACAGCATGGCGACAGAAGATGTGTTCAATGTCTTTGTCGATGAATTCACCTATTCCCAGGTCAAGGAAAAAGAGATCAATCTCGGTCTGGACCTGCGAGGTGGAATGAATGTGATCCTCGAAGTCTCCGTCAAAGAAATCCTTCGCTCACTATCCAACAGGAGCACGCACCCTGTGTTCCTTCAGGCGCTGGAAGCAACCGATGCCGCTCAGGGAAACAGCCAGGAGAGTTATCTCGACAACTTTTTTGTCCAGTTCGAAGCGGCCAATTCGGAAGGTGCGCGGATGAGCGACCCAGCACTCTTTGGCACCAAGCAGATGAACGACATCCTCGGTTTCAATGCAGCGGACGAAGCGGTTAGGGAGGAATTGCGATCTCAGGTAGATGCATCCGTAGAGAACGTATACACGGTCTTGCGCGCACGCATCGACCAGTTCGGTGTGGTACAGCCCAATATCCAAAGGCTGGAAAATACGGGCCGGATCCTGATCGAACTTCCGGGCGTCAAAGATCCTGACCGGGTGAAAAAATTACTCCAGAGCACCGCAGAATTGGAATTCTGGAACCTCTATCAGGGATCAGACTTCCTGGAATTTCTCAATGCGGCCAACGCCAAGCTCCAGAGCATCATTCCCGACCCGCGTGCCGACCGATCCACCCCTCAAAGCACCGAGGAGAGCGGATCGATGGATGCCGATCTGGATTTTGAGGCGGTGGATGATGTGGCAAGTAACGACAGCACCGCAGCCTCTGCGATCGATTCTTTGCTTTCCAATACCGGGGAGGAAGAACTCAACGACAGCCTGAATGCTTTCAATCCGCTGTTCGAGATCCTTTATCCCAACTACGATTTTGAGAACCGCCAGGCAGGACAAGGCCCCATTGTGGGAACGGTTCTGGTGCGGGATACCGGCAAGGTGAATGCCTACCTCAACATGCCGCAGATAAGGGCACTTCTCCCATCCATGATGCGGAATGCACGTTTTGTCTGGACGGCCAAGCCCCGTGCAGAGGGGAGTGAGGCACTGGACCTTCTGGCCATCAAGTCCAACAGAGATGGGATTCCCGATCTTGGAGGTGATGTGATCGTGGATGCTGCCCAGGATTTTGATGAGGGCAATACGCCGATCGTTCGCATGCAGATGAACGCGATCGGTGCACGCAAATGGCAGGAGATCACGCGCGAGGCATCCCAGATGGAACCCAAGCGTTCTGTGGCGGTTGTGCTCGACGGTTGGTGTATTCCTATCCTCGGGTACAGGGCGAGATCGCGGGTGGCAATACACAGATCTTCGGCAACTTCACCATTGAAGAGGCCCAGGATCTGGCCAACATCCTCAAGGCGGGTAAGCTGCCTGCTCCTGCGCGGATCATTCAGGCGGACATCGTCGGTCCATCACTCGGTAAAGAGGCCATTCAAGCCGGCCTGTGGTCCTTTGTGGTGGCCATGTCGCTGGTACTTCTTTACATGATCTTCTATTACAATCAGGCGGGCATGGTATCCGATATCGCTCTTCTGGTGAATATGTTCTTCATATTCGGTGTGCTCGCTTCCCTTGGAGCGGTTCTTACGTTGCCCGGGATCGCGGGTATCGTTCTGACCATCGGTATGTCTGTAGACGCCAATGTGCTCATCTACGAGCGAATTCGGGAAGAACTGCATCAGGGGAAGGGTTTGCGTCTTGCGATCTCCGATGGGTACCAGAACGCACTGAGTTCCATCATTGATGCAAATGTCACCACCTTGCTGACTGGTATCATCCTTTATTCTTTTGGTACAGGTCCGATCAGAGGTTTCGCTACCACGCTGATCATCGGTATTCTCACCTCACTCTTTACGGCTATTTTCATCACCCGTATCATCCTCGAGTGGCGGCTTGAGCGCAAGAAGAGCGTGCGTTTCGCCAGCAAGATGACGGAGGGTTGGTTCCGCAACGTACAGATCGATTTTCTTGGAAAGAGAAAGCGGGCTTACATATTTTCACTGAGTATCATTGTGCTGGGAATGGCTTCTTTAGCCGTTCGCGGATTGAACTATGGTGTGGATTTCGTCGGGGGCCGAACCTATCAGGTGCGTTTCGATCAAGCGGTCAGTACAGCCGATCTGAGTGCTGCATTGGCGGAAGTATTTGTCACCGAGGAAGGCGAGCAGATCAGCCCCGAAGTCAAGACCATCGGCAGCAGCAATCAGGTGGTCATCACCACCAAATACCGCATCGGTGATACGGGGGTCGAAGTGGAAGAAGACATCAAGTCCAAGCTCTACGCAGGATGTTCCTCCTTCTTTGCTCAAGAAAAGACGGCCGAGTCCTTCTACGACGCGGAATCTGAATTGGGATTGATGTCCGAACGACAGGTCGGACCGACCATTGCCGATGACATCAAGAAGTCTGCGGTCTGGGCGATCATCTTCTCCCTGATCATCATTTTCCTCTATATCCTCATCCGATTCAGTAAGTGGCAGTATTCTTTGGGTGCGGTTGCAGCGACCACACACGACGTTCTGATCGTGCTGAGCATCTTCTCCATCGCTTACGGCATTCTGCCTTTCAGCATGGAGATCGATCAGGCATTCATCGCCGCCATCCTTACAGTGATCGGTTACTCCCTGAACGATACGGTGGTGGTCTTCGACCGGATCCGTGAATACGTGCAGACCCACAACAAGAGAAAAGACCTCGTTCCCATGGTCAATGAGGCCCTGAACCAAACGCTGAGCCGCACGCTCAACACCTCGATGACCACTTTGGTCGTCATGCTGGTGATCTTCATATGGGGAGGGGAGACCATCCGTGGATTCATGTTTGCCATGTTGGTAGGCATCATTGTGGGTACTTATTCCTCGTTGTTCGTGGCTTCTCCTGTCATGGTCGATACCATGGCCAAGGAAGACGGTGCCGGTAACAAAAAGAAATGATCCAATGAGCGATCACGCTCAAAAGAAGAGCCGCCTGCACGGGCGGCTTTTTTTATGGACGACCACGCAAGCTATTTTTGACCCATGAGCAGATTGATCGATAGCCCAGAAGAAGAGCTCAAAGTGGAAAAAGGAGAGTGGCTTCCCCTGATGGAATCCTTCTATACGGTGCAGGGTGAGGGTGCCCATACGGGAAAAGCGGCGCATTTCGTGCGTATTGGAGGCTGTGATGTGGGCTGTCACTGGTGCGATGTAAAGGAAAGCTGGAATGCCAAACTGCACCCAGTGACGGAGGTGAAAGACATTTTGGACTCCATCGATCCCAGAACCAATACAGTGGTGGTCACAGGAGGTGAACCCCTGAGTTGGAACATGGATCCTTTGACCCAAGCCATTCGTTCTTTGGGCTTGCAGACGCACATTGAAACAAGCGGTGCCTTCGAACTCTCAGGGAGCTGGGATTGGATCTGCTTGTCTCCAAAAAAGACAGCTCCTCCCGTGGCTTCCATCCTTCCTCGGGCCGATGAACTCAAAGTGGTGGTGTACAATAGGAGCGATCTGGAGTGGGCGGAATCCCATGCGGAACAAATGGGCACGGATTGTGCTCTGTTCCTGCAACCTGAATGGAGCAAAAAAGAAGAGATGATGCCCTTGATCTGCGATCATGTGCTTGAGCATCCCCGCTGGAAAATCTCTCTTCAGACCCATAAATACCTTGGAATGCCTTGAAGAATGCACTTCTTTTTTTCTGTCTGTGTCTTTTGTCGGCGGGATCGTTCGGCCAAAGTAAAAGGGCTTTCAAATACTATCAGGAGGCCCGTGCGCATTACCGGGCAGATGAATGGGCAGAGGCCCTGGAACATCTCGATAGGGCCATAGACAAGGATCCGGAATTTGCCGATCCAGCCCTGATGGCTGGGCAGATATGTATGGATATCGAGGATCATGATCGTGCTGAAACATATTTTGATCGGGCCTGGAGCGCGAGTAAGAAACCCTATATCGCCTTTCAGATCGGAATGGCGAGCTACAGTATCGGGCACTACGAAAGAGCACGCTCCTTTTTCTTGGAATACCTCGAGCGGGAGCAGAAAAAGAAGAGTTTTAGAGAGATGGCGCAGCACAGGATCAGTAGCTGTGATTTTGCCTTGGATGCCTTGGAGAACCCGCAGGCATTCGAGCCGGAGAATCTGGGGCCAGAGATCAATACAGCGGCGATGGAATATTTCCCGGCGCTCTCAGCAGACGGTCAGCAGCTGGTCTGGACCTATCGGAATCCCGAAGGACATCGACGCGACGAGGATTTCTATTTTTCGAGCCAGGTGGACGGAATGTGGAGACCTGGTGCAGCTGTACAGGGTCGCCTGAACACGCCATTCAATGAAGGGGCCCAGTGTATTTCCGCAGCGGGTGACCTGATGATCTTTGTGGGCTGTAATCGTCCGGAAGGAAAGGGGAGTTGCGACCTCTACTGGGCCAAGCGAAGAAAAGATGGTCGTTGGTCGGAGGCCATCAATCTGGGAGACAGCATCAATACTGGTAATTGGGAAACCCAGCCGTCCCTGTCTTCTGATGGGCAGACCTTGTACTTCGTTCGTTCCAAGAAACACGATGAAGAGCAAAGCGATATTTACTTCAGTCAAAAAAGGGCAGACGGCAGATGGAGCCGGGCCCAGAAAATGCCGGCGCCCATCAACAGTTCGGGCAAGGAAGCATCTCCTTTCATCCATGTGGACGGACAGACCTTTTATTTCTGTTCCAGCGGACATGTTGGGATGGGTGGATTGGATCTGTTCGTGAGCAGAAAGGGAGCAGACGGGCGCTGGACCGAGCCCGAAAACCTGGGGCATCCCATCAACAGCTTTGGTGAGGAGATGGGTTTTGTGATCGCTTCGGATGGGAAGACCGCTTATTTTTCAAGCGATATGCCTGGCGGTTTTGGCCTTTTGGATATTTATCGGGTGGAACTGCCTGGAGCTTTTAGGGCCATTCCATCTGCATGGGTCAAAGGCATCGTTCGTGATCAGCAAAGCGGTCGGGTTCTCGCGCAGGCAGAGCTGGTCTTCACAGATGTGCATTCAGGTAAGGTGATTCATCGATCGAGATCGGGACCAGATGGATCTTTCTTTGCAGTATTGCCTGCACACAGCGATTACGGGCTGAATACCGATAAGACCGGTTACCTTTTTCACTCTGCACATTTTGCTCTGAGCGACCAAAGCAGGGAGTGCGCCTTTGAATTGGACGTGCCACTCAAGCCGCTTCGAACCGGCAGCCGCATTACCCTCGAAAACGTGTTCTTTGATACGGATTCCTATGCCCTGATGCCGGAATCTTTTTCTGAGCTTGATCGCTTGGTGGCCTTGATGGAGCAAAACCCGAAACTTCGGATCTCCTTGGAGGGACACACGGATTCAGAAGGAAGCGATCGAGGCAATCAGTTGCTCTCCGAGCGTCGGGCAGCCTCTGTGCAAGCCTATTTGGTCGATGCAGGTATCAGCAGTGATCGGTTGGAGGCCAGGGGATATGGCCAGAGTCGCCCGCTTGCTGATAATTCAAGTGAGGAGGGAAGGCAGCAGAACCGTCGCACCGAACTGCGCATCCTCTGATCAGAGTCTGTACCTGATGCTGAGCTGACCGCCCAAACCAAAGGAGGATGACGGAGCGATCATCCATTGGGCATTATTGAGTTCAAGA
>RFXV01000085.1 GCA_009921445.1 Flavobacteriia bacterium | reverse complement strand
GATATTTCGCAGTTGCTCTACAAGGTCCAGAAGCACATCACGACAATGTCGTACCCGTACGACAAGACGACAAACATCGTCAAAAAGAATGCCAGGCTTGGTCAGTCAATCACTGGAATCCTGCAGTGTTCAGAAGAGCAGATTTCGTGGCTAGACGACACTTATACGAATTTGGAGAAGTTTGACGCTTCGTGGAGCGTTTCCAAGAGTCTCCCCAAATCGGTGCGCCTAACCACAGTTCAGCCTTCTGGAACCCTGAGCCTTCTACCAGGCGTTACGCCAGGCATTCACCCTGCATACGCCAAGTACTACACGCGCCGTGTGAGATTTGGTTCGTCTGACCCTCTTGTTGAGGCATGTCGCAAGCTTGGCTACAAAGTGCAGTGGGATATTGGCATCGATGGTCGCGATGAGGTTGTCCACCTTGTGCGCCGCAGCAAAAAGTGCAGCTTCCCATATCTGACCTTCCTGCAGTTCGCCATCTCCATGCAGGCTGTAGACCATCTTTGGGTCCTTGTCCAGTTTTTTGGTCAATGCGGCTCCGGCAGCCACGGACAGTCCCTGGCCCAAAGAACCTGAAGCAATGCGCACACCGGGAAGCCCTTCGTGGGTGGTCGGGTGCCCTTGCAGTCGGCCATTGATGGCCCTGAAAGTCGCCAGCTCTTCCACGGGGAAATAACCCGAACGGGCCAGCGCGCTGTAGTAGACCGGAGAAATATGTCCATTGGATAGGAAGAAGAGATCCTGCCCTGAGCCCGCCATTTCAAAGGCATCCGGACTATGTTCCAGCTGATCGAAGAACAAGGCCGTGAAGAACTCAGCACAGCCTAGAGATCCGCCTGGATGGCCAGATTGTGCTCCGTGGACCATGCGTACGATGTCCCGCCGTATTTGCGTGGCAGTGGATTCGAGTTGTTGGAGTTCCATAAGGGGTCTTTGATCGATCTGAGTAGATTCAAATGTAACCGCTCCTCAAGCGCGCAAATGGTGGTAAAAGAGAATGTAATCCACCAATTACCAACGGAAAGGAAGCCAGGCTTCTGTTATTTTCGGGGCATGGAATTCTTTACCGTCGATATGCTGATCGCCTTTGGCTCCTTGTGTTTTTTGGAGATCGTTCTGGGCATCGACAACATCATCTTCATTTCTCTGCTTACCAATCAATTGGAAGAGGAGCGACGGCCCATGGCCCGCACGGCAGGGATCGCACTGGCTTTGGTGCTCCGCGTGGGGATGCTCTTTGGAATCAGCTACATCATTGGCCTCACTCAGCCGCTCTTGGAGATCTCTTCATGGCAACTGACCGGACGCGATCTCATTCTTTTTGCGGGCGGTGTATTTCTGATCTGGAAGAGCACATCCGAGATCCATCACAAGGTGACGGGAAATGGCCATGAGGAAGAGGAGCAGGAGCACAGGAGCTTTTGGGCCACCATTGTACAGATCGGACTGATCGATCTGGTTTTCTCTTTCGACTCCATTCTGACCGCAATAGGTATGACCGATGAGCTTCCGATCATGATCGCAGCAGTCATTGTCAGTCTGATGGTGATGCTGGCCTTTGCAGGCAGGATATCTGCATTCATGGAAAAGCGGCCGACCCTGCAGGTTTTGGCGCTGAGCTTCCTGATCCTGATCGGTACCGTTCTTCTGGCAGAAGCAACTGGCCTTCACGTGCCCAAGGGCTACATCTACTTCGCTCTGGCTTTTTCTCTGGGGGTGGAACTGCTCAACTTAAGAATGCGGGCACGCAGAAGGCGCCGCGCACAGAGGTGACCCTCTGACGGATCAGAGTATCCGCTTGAAAATAAAGATCAGGAAAAAGGCGACCAGGGAGACCAGTGTGAATATGGATGCCCCCTTGAAGTGCACTCTGTGGATGTTGATGTCCTTTCGGTAGCTCCAAACGATCACCCCGATGAAGATCAAAAAGGTGACTCCGGCGAAGATCCAGTGTCCGGTGGTGATGTATTCCATGCAGCTTGTTTATTAAAGCAGTAGTTGCAAAGTAACGACCGATGCACCAAAAAGGATCGCGCCGATCAGGCTTTATTTACCTTTTAGGGTTGGGTTCCGCTGGTGTTGACAATGGGGCTTGCATCCTTGTCTGAGCAGAGCACCACCATCAGATTTGAGACCATGGCGGCCTTGCGCTCATCGTCCATTTCGATGATGGCCTTTTCGCTCAATTGTTCAAGTGCTTTTTCCACCATTCCAACGGCTCCCTCCACGATCTTGAGCCGAGCCGAAACCACTGCAGTGGCCTGTTGCCGCTTGAGCATGGATCCGGCGATCTCTTCGGCGTAGGCGAGGTATCCGATCCGGGCTTCCATCACATCGATACCCGCAATGGACAGGCGCTCATCGAGTTCGCGCTCGAGTACATGGTTCACCTCTTCCACTCCGGACCGAAGGGTGATCTGTTCCTCCTCGTCGTCAAAATCGTCGTACGGATAGTGGCCGGCCATTTTACGAACGGCGGCATCTGTCTGAACGCGAACAAAATGCTCGTAATCATCCACCTCAAAGGCGGCTTTGAAGCCGAGTTTGTCGTTCACCTTTACCCGCTCGCTGTCGAAATTCCGGGCTTTCAGACTCACCTTCTTTTTGCTCAGAAAGGGGTTGAGCCAGAAGAATCCATTCTTTCTCAGCGTGCCTGTGTAGGTTCCAAAGAGGGTAAGTACGCGGCTCATGTTCGGATCGATGATCGAAAACCCCGGTAAATGGCCCAGCCAAAGGACTCCTGAAGCAATGGCCCAAAGACTGCCCTGGGTGATCAGGTAGATGGTGAGTCCGAGCAGTGAAAAGTTCAACAAAAGATGAAGATATCCGTTGCTGCCGTTCACTTCTTTTTCCAGTGAGATTTCGCTCATGACATGAACTTAATTATATCCATTGTCCGAATTTAGCGCAGAAATAGCGGTGCCGCCAATGAAGTCGAAGTGCTGCGAACATTTCCAGATCATTGCTTGTTCTACCACTCGAAAACTTAAACAAACACACAAATGAAAAGAGTATTGATTCTCTCCGCTGCGTCCGCTTTCATGGTGGCTTGTGGCGGAGGTCCTCAGCAAGAGGCCGTCGAAACCACCGACGAGCAGGCACTTCCTGTTGTTGAAGCTTCCGTCATCTATGAGATAGAGGAAGGCAGCACGCTGAATTGGCGCGGGTTCAAGACCAATGTACCATGGGATCACACGGGGATGATCAAGGTTGCTGGTGGTGAGATCAATATGGAAGGCGAGAACATGGTCGCTGGTAGTTTTCACGTGGACATGAACAGCATTATACTCACTGACGATATGAAGGATGAAGAAAGCAAAAGCAAAAGGCTCATTGGCCACTTGAGAAGCGATGATTTCTTTGCCGTAGATTCCTTCCCTACTTCCACATTCGATATCACAAGCGTTGAGGCAATGGAAGATGACGCGGTGAAGGCGACGCACATGATCAGCGGAAACCTCACCATGCGGGGCATCACAAAGAATATTTCTTTCCCGGCGACCGTTATGTTACATGATCAAAAGCTTCATATCAAGGCAGAGACCTTTACCATTGACCGCACGGAGTGGAATGTGATGTACGACAGCGAGAGCTGGATCGGAGAGATCACAGCAGCTACCAAGGAAAAGCTCATCGACAAGATGATCGAGATCGACTTCGATCTGAGGGCGCAGTTGCAGTCCTGAAGACTTGTAATTTCAGTCCAAAGCAAAGGCCGCTTCTGCGGCCTTTTTTATGCGCTTATTTTCCAGTTCATGCGAACTGGGCACTCACTTTGGCGGCCTTGGGTCCTTCGCTGTAATCATAGAATCCTTCGCCAGATTTCACGCCCATCTTGCCGGCTGCCACCATATTGACCAGCAGTGCTGAGGGGGCATATTTCGGATTTCCAAAGCCGTCGTGCAGGACGCGGAGAATGCTCAGGCACACATCCAATCCAATAAAGTCGGCCAGCTGCAACGGACCCATGGGGTGGGCCATGCCCAGTTTCATGATGGTATCGATCTCTTCCACACCACCAACGCCTTCGTGCAGGCTGCAGATCGCTTCATTGATCATCGGCATCAGGATGCGGTTGGCCACAAATCCGGGGTAGTCGTTGCAGGCCACGGGGATCTTACCCAGCGATGTGCTCAGATCCACAACGGCCTTGGTCACTTCCTCTTCCGTGGAGTAGCCATTGATGATCTCCACCAGCTTCATGATGGGTACAGGATTCATGAAATGCATACCGATCACTCGATCGGGCCTTTTCGTTGCTGCTGCGATCCGGGTGATGCTGATGCTCGAGGTGTTGGTGGCCAGAATGCAGGCCGCAGGTGCATGCGCATCGATCTCCTGGAAGATCTTGAGCTTCAGATCCACATGCTCTGTGGCTGCTTCCACAACCAGATCGGCCTGGGCCACTCCTTTGGGAAGATCTGTACATGAGTGAATGCGCCTTATGGTGGCATCCACCGTGGCCTGATCGATCTTTTCCTTGGCGAGCATTCTGTCCAGGTTCTTCTTGATGGTCGACAATCCGCGGTCGATCGCCTCCTGAGAGATGTCGATCAACTGCACCTCGAATCCATTTTGGGCAAAGACGTGAGCAATTCCATTTCCCATGGTTCCCGCTCCGATCACACTGATGTTCTTCATTTTAGTTGGGGGTTATTTTCCTCTTCCCTGCAATACGATCAAGACGGTGTAGATCAAGACCTTGAGATCGTTCAGGAAATTCATGTTCTCAATATAGATGATATCGTACTTCACACGTTGCACCATCTCTTCTACATTTTCAGCGTATCCGAATTTGACCATTCCCCAGGAAGTGATGCCCGGTCGCACTTTTTGGAGGTGGACGAAATGGGGAGCGGATTCCTTGATGCGCTCAATGTAGTAGGCGCGTTCCGGCCTTGGACCGACGACGGACATATCGCCCGCCAGCACGTTGAAGATCTGGGGAAGTTCATCCAAGCGGTATTTACGCATCAGACGGCCCCAACCGGTGATGCGGCTGTCGTTCTCTGAGGAAAGCTGAGGTCCGTTCGCCTCCGCATTGGCGATCATGCTCCGGAATTTGATGATGCGGAACGAGCGTCCGTTCAGCCCGATACGGTCCTGAAGGAAGAAAATGGGACCAGGTGAGCTGAACCGCACCATCAGTGCGCAGAGCAGCATGATCGGACTGAGCAGTACCATGGCCAAAAGCGCAAAGAGCAGATCGAAGATCCTCTTGGCCAGCCGCTGTCCGACCGACATGAGTTCGTGCTGGATCTCCACCAGCGGTGTGCCGTAGGATTGCAGCCGGACCTGACCGGAGAGGATGTCGTAGGTGTCCGGGATCACATGGATCCGCAACTGCTCATGGGCCCGAAGTTCATTGAGGATGCGTTCGAGTTTATCGTGTTCTTTGGTCTCAATGGCAATGATCACCTCCTCGATGCCGTGCTCGGGAATCAAGGCATTCAGTTCGGGGTATTCGCCCAAATGCTCGAGGTCCTGCTCCATCAGATAGCGCACATTGTTGTTGACGCTGACAAATCCGACGAACTGAAATCCAGGCGATTTTTTCTGTTTGCGCAGCTCCTGATAGAGTTCGACCGCCTTCTCATTCGATCCAACGATCAGGGTCGGAAAACCGATGATCCGGTTCTTGATCCGGTAGGCGGCAAAGCTGGTGATCAGGGTTCTGCCCAGTGCTGTCCCGATGAACTGCAAGCCGAAGTAGACCAGAAAGGATTGGTAATAGTCTCGGTAATCCTGCACAAAGTCATCGAGGATCAGGGCGAAGAAAATGATGATGGACCCGCTGAGCGCCCCTGTCAATGTGCTTGTCAGGTCTTTGATGCGGGAGCGTCGGTAGGGGTCTTTGTAAAACTCAGTGATGTAGTAGAGCAGACCCCAAAAGCAAACCACCCAGATGCTCCCTGTCAAATAGCGCGGATCGCGGGATACTTCCAACAGACTGCTGGCCTGTCCTGACTCAATGTAGAGTTTGCGGAATACGAACAGACCCGTATAGGCCCACCATGCAAAAAGCGCGTCGGAAAGCACATACTTGGCCCTTTGCCTGCCTGTGTTCTTTGTTTTCAGTACAGCAGCTTGATGTTGTCCAGGAACAAGGTTTTCTCTCCTTGTCCTTCGTAGTTGATCGCTCCGATGAAGACCTTATGCCCCAATACATTCGGATAGCCGTTCACTTCTGAGTAGAGGTTGATGTAGATCTTGTTCCATTCGTCACTCGGATTGATGGTGGCCGTAACGGCCTGGATCGTCCCCTGACTCGCACTGTTGACATACATTCCGGCAACAAAGGCCACATCGCTCTTGTAGTTGATCTCCAAAAAGACCGGTGCTCCTTTGGGAAGATTGCTGAATTCCTCTTCTGTACGCACCTCGAAGATGGTGTTTCGGTCGCCCAGATAGGCCACTCCACTGTAGTCATTCGGCTCGTTGTTCCAGCGGAAGAGGTGGCTGCTGTCATTGGTCCGGTACAACAGAGTGTCGGCATTTGGACTTTTTTCCATGGACAGTCCCACGCCGTCAAAATCTTCCAGCACTTCCACCTCACTGAAGGCTCTGTAGGAGACCGAGGGCGGTCCGCCTTGCGGATCTTGTATCGAATGGGTGTCCAATGGTGTCAGATCGAGCTGGGTCTCGAACACTTCATAAAAGGGATAGGCGAGTCGGGTGGCGCTGGTTCCATTCTCGTTGATGCCTGCCTGGATGCGGATATCAGTGGTTCCCGATGCCAATACGGGAAAGATGGCGGGCAATTCAAACACGCCTGCATAGGCGCCGTCCACCTGTACCCAAATCGTGGTGATCTTGTGGGCTGCGCTGCCCTCGGTATTCAGGTCGGTCTGAAGATCCACCTGGTCGATCTTCACATAGGCCGGCAGCTGTGCACGATGGCTTTCCTTCTTGCAAGCGGAAGCGAGACATAGCCCAAAAAGAAGGAGGGACGGTCCGAGTGATCTCATCCAATGGGGGCGGTCGGTTGTTGGCTCATCTTTTCAAGGATGGCGGTGGCCACACGAAGGGCCTCATATCCATCCCGAAGAGTAACGACAGGATCTTGCTTTTTATTGATGGCTTCTGCCAAAGATTTCAACTCCTCTTGTATTGCATTGGATTCCAGTACTTCAGGCTGCTCAAACAAGATCTGTTTCTTCCTGCCGTCACCCAGATCCAGCGAAAGGGCATAGGGATCTTCGCCTGAATGTTCCTGCATGCGTACCCGTTCAGACTGCTTTTCAAGAAAGTCTACAGTGATGTAGGCATCGCGTTGAAAGAAGCGTGCTTTCCGCATGTTCTTCATACTGATCCGGCTGGCTGTCAGATTGGCCACACAGCCATTTTCAAATTCGATCCGGGCATTGGCGATATCCGGTGTGTCGCTCACCACGGCCACTCCGCTTGCATGGATATTTGAAACCTTCGATTTCACGCTGTGGAGGACCACATCAATGTCGTGGATCATCAGGTCAAGGACCACGGGAACATCCGTCCCTCTCGGGTTGAATTGAGCCAGGCGATGGGCTTCTATGAACAGGGGTCGATCCAGGTCCGATTCGATCGCCCGAAAAGCAGGGTTGAACCGTTCCACATGTCCCACCTGCACTCGGCTCTGGCCCGCGCGCTCCTGTTCCAGAAGTCGTTCCGCCTCATCCAGTGTGTGGGTCACTGGCTTTTCAATGAACAGGTGTTTGCCTTTTTGCAAAACCGTCTGCGCACATTCGAAGTGGGAGAGTGTGGGCGTGACAATGTCCACCACATCCGATGCATCTAC
>RFXV01000084.1 GCA_009921445.1 Flavobacteriia bacterium | reverse complement strand
CATCAGTTCCACTCGGTCTGTGGTACGCAGTTCAAGGTCTAGATGATCGTCTTGAATGCAGAGTTCATCGAGATCGTTCACAGAGCAGCGAACACCCTCCATGGCCACAAAGACCTCTTCATTATTGGAAGTCAGCCTTTGGAGTGCCACATGGCTGCAGCTCTCGGTCATTCCATAGCCCAGCCAGATCTCAGAGTGTCGGGTCTCAGAGAAGACCTTTGATTGCGCTGCTGCTGGGGCCACCCCACCTAGGAGGACCTTTCCCACCTTATCCAAATGAGCCATGCCCATTTCCAATTGGGTCGGAATGAGCGCTGCAAAAGAGACAGTACGACCGAGTATGCTCAGCGGATCGGAAGAAGGCACCTGCACGATCGCATGCCCTTCTGCCTCCATGGCACGAACGAGCTGCATCTTGCCAGCGATATAGTCCATGCCCAGTGCAATGAGGAATACACTCTTGCCATCAAGTGAGAAAAAAGCATTTGTCCTTCTGGCCGATGCCTGCATCTGACACTTTTCGATCAGTATCTCCTTGGGCGGACCTGTCGAGCCCGAAGTACTCTGACTGATCGGCTCATCCGAGCCATACCAATGCTCCAGGAATTTGATGAGCGCCAAGCCTTGGGGCTCTGCGGAGGCCATTGTGCGCAATGCATCCAACTGTTCGGGGATGGAAAATATGGTCCCCGCCCATTCTATTGTAAAAGAAGAGCCCCCCCTTTTCATGACAGTTCGCGCATCGTTTGAAAAGGAGCAATCATGGATGTGATTGATCGGTGGAAGCCTGAACCTGATCCATGGCCACAAAAGCTTTGGTTGCAGAACGCCAGAGCTTTTGATCTCTGATGTGCAGATCGGAATTCAGATTGTTCCGATAAAGGCTGCCCGTACCCAGACCCTGGGCCATGGGCACAGGGTGCACGGCCGCGAAACGAGCGATCCACTGTAGGCCCAATTGGCTCTCCAATGCGCTGGTCGTCCAGTAACCGATGTTTTGCTCCTCTGCACGCCGGATCCAATCCGCACAGACCTTCCAACCACCGAGCAGTGAGGGTTTCAAAATGATATAACTGGGCTGAAGCAGTTGGAGCAGTTCATCTTCCATTCCCCGGGCACAAAAGATCAATTCCTCGTCCAATGCGATCGGTACCGGACTGTTTCTGCACAACTCGGCCAGCTGCTCTGGCTGACCCACGGCCACAGGCTGTTCCATACTGTGCACACCGATCCGATCCAGATCTTCCAGAACCTTCATGGCCTCAGACAGCGAAAATGCGCCATTCGCATCGGTTCGTATCTCCAGGCCGGGCTGCAGTCTACGCGCCTCGATCAAGAGATCGCGTCCTCCTTCCCAATAGTCCTTTCCGATCTTGAACTTGATGCAACCGAATCCTGCGGAGATCAGCGCAGTCAGCTGTTCCCTTTGAAATGAATGCGACCCCATCCAGATCAAGCCATTGATGGGGATGCCCGCCTCGGCCTGCTCGAAGGAAGACTGTGCCCAGTTGCCCAGATCGATCAGCCCCAAAGAACCAAAAGCCATCTCGACTCCAAAACGAATGCTCGGCCAATCGGTGAGAGTGGCCAAAACGCCTTCCGCGTCCCCTCCCGATCGAATAAGCGCACAGACCCGATCGAGTTCCTGCTCGTAATTCGGCCGATCGTCCCGACTGAGTCCAGGCAGCAAACCACATTCCCCCCAGGCGACCTGATCGTCCTGCTCCAAACGGAGGAAGTAACTGGGTTTGGCCTTCATCTCGCCGCGTGAAGTGCGTGCCGGACGCTTGAAGATCAGTTCATATCGAGACCAGGAAGCCTTCATTGGACCGACCAAAGGATTCCGCAGCCCAAGCTCAAACTAAAGAGTAAGGTGGTCAATGCCAGGCGTTTCAGCAACGGATCGAATTCTTCAGCTTGCCAGGCCTTCGATACCGACCACAGATTCCAAAGGATCAGGGGAACACTGAGCCAATAGAGATTCCGCCAGGCATTTCCTCCGTGGCCCAGCACATAGAGGAAGGAAAGATTGAAGGCAAAAAGCAATAGACCCATATGGTAGATCTTGGCATATGGCAATCCGATCCGCACGGGAATACTTTTCTTGCCAGCAGCGCGATCGGTCTGAATGTCCCGCATATTGTTCAGGTTCAGAACACCGACCGACAAGAGACCCACGGATGAAGCAGGTAAAAAAACGGACCAATCCATTACGGCCGTCTGAAGGAAATAGCTCCCGACAACACCCACCCATCCAAAGAACAAGAGCACAAAAAGATCTCCAAGGCCTCGATAACCATAGGCGGCATCACCCACGGTATAGAAGACGGCACTCAAAATGGCCAATGCACCCAAGGTGATGAACAAGGCCACCCAGATCCAACCCTTCTCCGCGAGTGCCCGCTGGCTCAAAAGACATGCGGAGACAAATGAAAGCATCACAAAAAGATAGACCGCTCTTTTCATCTTCTCTGTGGGGATCAAGCCGCTGCCCACCATGCGCTGTTCGCCCTTTCTGTGCTCATCGGTTCCCTTTACACCGTCGCCAAGGTCGTTGGCATAATTACTCAGCACCTGAAAAAAGAGTGTGGTCAGCAAACTGAGCACAAGGATCCATGGATCGAACGAACCAGCAGCAGCCGCCAAAAAACTGCCTAAGAGGATGCATGAAAAAGCAAGGGGCAGGGTACGCAGCCGGGCCGCCTTGATCCAGTAGGCCATTGGGATCCCGCTCAAGGGAATTGAGGATACTGATCGAAGTCCGGATCCCTCTTCTCCAGGAATGCATTCTTGCCTTCCTGTGCCTCATCGGTCAGGTAGTACAGGAGAGTGGCGTCTCCAGCGAGTTCCATCAAACCTGCCTGACCGTCCAACTCGGCATTCAGTCCGCGCTTGATCATCCGGACAGCCAGTGGACTGCGGAGCATGATGGTCCTGCACCAATCTACGTATTCATCTTCCAATCGCTCGTGCGGAACGACTGTATTGACCAAGCCCATATCAAGGGCCTCTTTCGCTGAATATTGGCGGCACAAGAACCAGATCTCACGGGCTTTTTTCTGTCCGACATGTCGGGCGAGATACGATGAGCCGAATCCGGCATCGAAGCTTCCCACCTTCGGTCCGGTCTGACCGAAAATGGCTTTTTCACTCGCAATGCTCAGATCACAGACCACGTGAAGCACATGGCCACCTCCTATCGCATAGCCGTTCACCGCGGCGATCACAGGTTTGGGCAGGGAGCGAATGCGTTTGTGCAGATCGAGGACATTGAGTCGGGGTACTCCGTCCGTACCGACATATCCGCCCACGCCCTTCACATTCTGATCGCCACCGGAACAAAAGGCCTTATCGCCAGCGCCCGTGAGCACCACGACCCGAATGTCCTGACGCTCGCGAGCCACGTCCATGGCCTCGATCATCTCGATGTTCGTCTCAGGGCGAAAAGCATTGTAGACTTCTGGTCGGTTGATGGTGATCCGGGCGATCCCTTCGAAAAAGTCGAATCGGATGTCCTGGAATTCCTGTATGGGGGTCCACTTACGATCTGCCATATCTGAGGTAATTGAAATAGTTGTCCAATACGATGTCGTTCTGCTCCCGGGGGGTGTGCACTTCCAAAACAGCCATGGCTTTTGAAGAAAGCCAGTCCTGCAGGCAATTGTTCAGTTCCTCCTCTGTTGCAGCGCAAAAGTATTGCAGGCCATACATATTGGCGAGGCTCTTGGCACTGCGCTGATGGGTCTGTTCGAAATGGGGCCCGAACCATCCACTGGCATTCGGACCTTCTATGATCCGGAAGATGCCTCCTCCCCCGTTGTTCACGACCAGGATCTTCAGATTGTCCGGAAGATCTTGCTGCCAAAAGGCATTGCTGTCGTAGAAGAAGGCCAGGTCCCCGGTGACCAGAAAAACGTTTTCACTGGACCTCTTGGCATACCCAATGGCTGTCGACGTGACCCCATCAATGCCGCTCACTCCGCGGTTTGCCAAATGAAAAAGCTCAGAAGACCAACGAAACAACTGCGTGTAACGCACCACGCTGCTGTTGCCATTGAAGAGGACAGCCTTTTGGGGCAGCCGCTTATTTAGGATTGCAAATAGCCGAAGGTCCGACCAAGCTGAATCCAGGAGGTACTTCTGGTGTCGCTCAGCACGCAGTTCAGCCAATTCACGAACCTCTGTGGCATACGAACGCTTTTTTGTAAGCGGAGTCAAATGCTCGAGGCCTTCCTGCAGAAAATGACGCGGATCAGCATGGATCTCACGAGAGGGGCGGCGGAGCAGATCGGGATGTCGGTACCGATCGATGTGCCAATGATCCACTTCTGGAAAACTTCGCAGCCATTTCTTCACCTTTCGACTTACCCATTCCCCGCCCATGGAAAGAAGCAGGTCCGGACGAAGGCCTTCCTTCTCCTCTGCAGACATTGGGATAATGAAGCGGTCGATACAGGACATGCCCGCTTCGAATTCTGTATTCGAGATCGTCTCGTACCAGACACTCAGCTGAGGAAATCGCTCTGTCCACTGCTGCAGCAATTCCCGCTTTTCTCCTGCCGCTTCCCGGTCGGCGATCTGACCACATATGAGCAGCACACGCTCGGCGCCCGACCAGGATTCTTTGAGCTCTATCCAGGGAATGGAGGGATCATTTGGTTTTGAAGAGCTGATCTCCACTCTGATATCTTCCTGCTCAGAGGTTCCGTACAGGGGCTCGCTAAGGGGCACATTCCAATGAACCGGTCCACCGATGGATCCAGTCTGAACAATTGAAGCGGAAAGACCTACCAAGGCCTCTTCCGACAGCTCTTTCTCATCGATCGAACACTGGGAAAGCACATGCTCAGAGAAGAGGTCTTTTTGGCGAATGCTCTGCCCTTCCTGCTGATCGATCCGGTCCTCAGGCCGATCGGCGGTGAGCACAACAAGGGGCACCCGCTGATAGTAGGCTTCCACGATCGCTGGATAATAGTTCACCACGGCACTGCCAGAAGTGCAACATAAAACACAGGCTTGACCACTGTTGATCGCTTTTCCAAGGGCCGTGAAAGCCGCAACACGTTCGTCGACGACCACTTCCACCTCAAGGCTTGGATGGGAACGAATGGCCAGGACCAAAGGCGCGTTGCGCGAGCCCGGAGAACAGATCACCTGCCGGATGCCGTGCCGCACGAGGATGGCGACCGCCTGATCGACCCCCTTTTTATCCGTGCTCTGTCTCATGGAGAAAACTCATGGTCGCTTTCATCTTTTCTTCGGTCTCCCTCCATTCCTTCTCAGGATCGGAACGCCTGTTCAAGCCGCCGCCCGCATAAAACATCAGCTGCCTATCATGAACGGATAAACAGCGTAGATTCACAAAGTACTGACTCTGCTCTGCCTCGATGCCCCAGTAGCCCGTGTAGAATTTTCGCTCATAGGTCTCGTACTTGAGCAATCGATCCAGTGCTTCTTCCCTCGGATGGCCACAGACCGCAGGTGTGGGATGAAGGAGACCCAGGAAATGATCCGCTTTGAGCGGGGACTCGAAGAGGTAGTTTGTCTTCAAATGGCGAACAGGCCCGGCCTTTATCTCTCTGGGTCCGTCGCTTTCAAGTTCGACTCCGACCCTTTTCAATTCGCACTCAATGAAACGCGCCACACTGGCCTGTTCCTGCTGTTCCTTCACGCCCCATTCGTCCTGATCGGAGTGCAAGGTGCCTGCCAGGGCAACGGTTTCAAACCGATCGTCCACTTTTTTGAGAAGAAGCTCCGGACTGGATCCGATCCACTCGCCCACTCCTTTCCATCGGATCCAATGAACTGCCTGCTCCGGAAAATGAGCACACAGCGCCTCAAAGTGATCATGAGGCCGATATTTTGGCGAACGTTCCTCTCGATGGACCCTGGAAAAGACCACCTTCTCCAGAGAACCAGAAGACTTCAATGAATCGATCAGCGATGAAACGGTCTTCAGGTATTCCTCCCGACCCATGCAACGCACAATGGGCGCCACGGAAAGCGAATGCTGCTCTGAGAGTTCTTGGATGCACTCATCTGTCTGTCGAACAGGCAACTCGATCCCACGCTGCTGAAATCCTCTGTAGACCAGACGGGCATCGGCCACATCTTCTGATAAGGCCTCTCTATACATCCGGACCTTTGATTCGCCCGGTAAGCGGCAAACAAAATGGGCTTCTTCAATGGGAGAAGTTCGGGACATCTGCTCAGAAGGACTCGTTCATTCTCAGCTGCGTGAGCGGCTTCTCGAGTTTGTGATAAGTGACCGATGCCAGCGCGTAGATCAACAGCCATGCAAGTGGCAGGGACAACAGAACCCCAAAGGCCGATTCGATCTGTAGTTTGTCCAAAATGAGCCACCGCCAAATGGCCAAAAAAGGAAGATTGATCAGGTATATCGAATACGAGTACACGCTAATACGATTAACCACATTCGAGAGCCGGATGTTCGGATGCGGCAATGAGTAGGCAGCAGCGATGAAAAGAGCGGCCAAAAGACTCTTGAATTCCAACTTCCAAATGGTCTTGGTGACCGGATCGATCTGATGGAAAGCCCACTCGCCCAGCACCCAGACAAAGACCGCCGAAAGAAACCATGGCCAGCCCTTATCAAACCACTTTCTCTTGTACATGAAAACGATGCTGAGCAATACGCCCCAAAGGATGGAGCTGAATCGAAAGACCACAGGCAAGCGAACATAGATCTCCAGATAATTCCTGCAATTGGTGCAGGCCGAACCTTCCGGTATGCTGTGGCTGGCAAAGAACCACGCCTTGTACGCCCAGGCGAGCAAGAGCATGAATAGGGTATAGGTGAGATAGGTTGCCAATTTGGGCTTTGCCTCTTTTTTGTGGAGCAACCACCAGATAAAGGGAAAGACCAGATAGAACCACTCCTCCACCGCCAGACTCCACGACTCCCTGAAGAAGCCCTCAGGAGGACTGTTGACGTTCTGTAGAAAAAGAAGCCCGCGCCAGTCGATATTTTCCTGGATGCTGAAAACGTAGTAGAACACAATGTGCAGGGCAAAGAAGAAGTAGTAATTCGGCAAAGTGCGCCACCAACGCCGATTGTAGAATCGGACCAGCGAACTGAAATTCCTTCCTTCGATCGCACGAAAGATGATGCGGCCGATCAAAAAGCCGCTCAAAACAAAAAAGAGGGTGACCCCATCCACTTTTGTGTAGGGCCGAAAGTCAGGGAAAACGACTTGGATCTGCCTCTGACTATGCGCAACCACCACGAAGAGGATCGCCAGGGCCCGCATGAGATCGAGTCCGAATACCCTACTGCCCGCCTTCATCAGGTCCCTTTCTTCGCGGCACGATCAGGGTGGTCAGCTTGCTGTGGCAAACCCGATCGCCATTTTCATTCCGAATGTCGATCTCCCATAAATGGATGCTCCGCCCTTTGTGCAGCAGCGTGCCCCTTGCGATGACCTTTCCCTGCCTCATGCTCTTCAGGTGCGTGGCCTGAAGATCGATGCCCAACGCCGCCTGCTTCTCTCGGTTGATGAACAATGCCGAACCAGCGCTGGCCACACTTTCGGCCAAAGCCGCCGTGGCTCCGCCATGGAGCAGACCCAGGGGCTGGTGCACCCGTCCATTGACCGGCATTTCCGCCTCCACCCAATCATCTCCAAAATCGGTGTATTCGATGCCCAAGGTGCGCATCAGCGTATCGGCGCCCCAGCTGTTCAACATTTTCAACACCTCATTTTTTTCCATGCGCTCGGTCTTTCCGGATCCTGATCGATCTTACACGTTGAATCTGAAGTGCATCACATCGCCGTCCTGCACACGGTA